>CASEMM010000054.1 GCA_949289095.1 uncultured Eubacteriales bacterium
TCGTATTCATACGGTTCGCCGCCCACGGACATATCGAATATATCCGACAGCACCATGTCGTCCATTTTCTGTCCGTCGTTATTGATAAGCGTGGACGCGGCTACGAGCACGAGCTGCGCTCCCTTCACTTCCGTTGCGGAAAATATATGGAACTCCATGTAATCGCCGCTGTAAATGTCGCCGAGATACATGGCCGTGTTGCCGTCCGAACCCGTGCAGGGCAGATTGCTGTTGACGTTGCCGCCTTTAAGAACGGTATAGCTCTTGTCGGTAGGCGTCTGACCGTCCTTTACGGTATCCTCCACCTGCACGCTGAAACCGTTGATGACCTCTATGCTGAACGTATCCGTCTTTTTGATATCGCCCGCCGTTATCGTGACCGTCAGCTCTATCGTACCCGGTTCGGTGAGAACGGTCTCTCCCGAAACGTACGTATTACCGTCCGCGTCGGTGACGGTGTAGTTCGTTTCGTTGACTTCCTCGTCGTCCTCGGCGTATTTCGCCATGACGTCCATGCCGCCGAAGTCTATCGTGCTGCCCACGGAATAGGTGAGCACGCTGGGCTCGGTCTTGATACGCATGCTTTCGAGGGTCTTGGGTTCGACGTTTACGGTTATTACCTTTTCGTATCCCTCGAATATAAGCGTTACGTCCACTTTGCCCCATGTCGTGAACGCGTCTCGCGGAGTCCAGCCGTCGAGATCGCCCGCGGTCAGATCCTCTTCGACATATCCGTTTTCATAGGTCGCATTGAACGTAAGACCCGAGGGAGTAAACTTTTCGCCCGTCATATAGTCGAGCTTGGTCGGCATATCGATTATCTCGATGCCGTTGCAGATGTCGCCCTCGTCGACGACGGGGTCCTCTACCCCCCCCCCGCCGATCGGTCCGTTGTGATTATCCGGCTTCTCTTCGCCGCCCGCGGTCAGCGCAGCCGCGCACTTTGCGAGCGCGAGTACGAGTGCGAGCACGACAAAAAGCAGTCGTTTCTTCCCTGTTTTCATCACTTCGATTACCTCCTATACTTTTTCTGCCGTGCAAAAAACGGCATGTTTTATCATGCCGTAAGTATAACTCAATTCACGCAACAGCGGAACGGGTAATTCGTTTTCGGTAGTTTCAGACGCGTAAACCGTCGAGCGGAAAGATAATATTGAGGTTAAAGACGTTCTTATCCGTCCGTATGGACATCTCGCCCCCGTACTTTTCGCACGTTGCGAGAACGCTTTTCATGCCGAAACCGTGCTCCGTCCTGTCTGCCTTGGTCGTCCTCGGCAGACCGTTCTCGAACGCGAGCCGTCCGCCGAATCTGTTATATATGTTTACTACGAGAAATCCGCTCTTTTCCGCAACGGACAGACTTATGGTACGTTTATCCTCGTCGAGCGGAGATACCGCCTCTATCGCATTGTCTATGATATTCCCGAAAAGAGCATACTGATCCGACGGGGGCATAAAATTCAGTTTTTTTCCGTCCGCCATACAGCACAGCCGTATCTTCTTTTTGTTGCAGAGGCGGCTTTTTTCCGTCACGATTATATCCAGCGCCTCGCTGCCGGTGTGCACCGACGCATCGAAATCCGTCACTATATCCTCTATCTCGCGCACAAGCCCGTCGTCCGCGAGCGTACCGTCCGCGCGGCGCAGCTGATGTTTCAGATCGTGACACTTGCGGTTTATCAGCTCTATATTCTCCTTTGTTATGTCATACTGCTCGCGTTTTTCGTTCCACATCTTCTCCACGGTCACGAGATCGCTGCGCAGTTTATCGCTGCGCACTATGCCGAGCAGCAAAAGCATCGCAAACAGACAGCAGCATATATTATAGACATCGAGCAGCACCGCATAGAATACGTCGAGATTGCGCGCGCTGTATTGCATTATAACCGCGCTCACGACGACGTCGAAAAAAAGTATCATTATCGCAAGCCAGAATATTTTCATGTTGCCCGGCTCGAAATTGCTGCCGTCGCCCAGCCGTTTTTTGGCTATGAGATATCCGAAAAAATATATCATACCGTAAATATAGGCATACAGCATGATCGTGAACGGATTGCCGGCGACGTACACCATTCCGCTGTAACCGTAAAGCAGCATGGCGAACGCGCTGTTGCCGTACGGGTCATACGGGTTATCCGTGCGATATCCGCCCGTAACCGTCATCACCGCATCGTTGAGCTGATAAGCTATATGCTGCATGGTATACGCAAGCACGGCGCACATGAGTATTTTGCTCATGCGTTCCTCGAAACACAGTTTCAGTCCGCAGAGCGTGGACGCAAATATAAACAGGAACATCAGCGACATCCATGCCGCGCCGTCGCTTATTATCGGAACGGCAAAAGCCGCGCCCGCGCATATCGCGAAAGCGCCGAGCAGCCTCAGCGGAAATTTCTTCCGCCGCCGCAGACGATAACCCGTCAGTCCCTCGGCAAGAACGAGTTCGGCGGTGAATACCAGCCGGTACCAGAAAAGAGTTTCGGAAACGTCATACATCTCAGACGCTTCCTCCGAGATAATCGGCGAGGTCGCGCATAAACGGCTTACGGCGGGCACGGCTTACGGGTAGAGTGTATCCGCCTACCGTAACCATGCCGTCGTCCACTCCCGTAACATACTTCAGATTGACGAGATAACAGCTGTTGGCACGCGAAAAATCCCTTCCTTCCAGTCTTTTTTCCAGACTTTTAAGCGATCCCGTCACCTTCGTCGCCCCGTCCTTCGTATAAAACGTCAGCATATGATCGCGTACTTCCACATAGCGTATGTCCGGAATCGAAACAACGACGGGTCCGCTCTTGCCGCGGACTATAAATCTGTCCGAACCCTTGCTCTCCAGCCTGCGTTCGGCACGTTCGAGTTTCAGCCTTAAATTGTCGTACCTCACGGGCTTGACCATAAAGTCCATTGCCGCAACTTCGTATCCTTCCACCGCGTACTGAGCCATATTCGTAACGAACACGAGGATGACGTCGGGATCGGTTTCCCGCAGTTTTTTCGCCGCGCTCATTCCGTCGAGATCGGGCATTTCAATGTCCATGAACACGATGTCGTATTCCGCCGTATAACCCGTCAGAAAACTTATAGCGTCGGCAAAACGGACGATGCGGTATTCCGCGCCCGTCTCTTGCGCATATTTATTCAGTTGTTCCGCGAGTTCCGACGCCGCTTTGTC
>CASEMM010000055.1 GCA_949289095.1 uncultured Eubacteriales bacterium
CTTTATGCTACGCTCGCCGAACGGCCGACGCTCCGCGGGTACGGGTATCTTCTTTCTTCCCGAAAGGTAATCGCCCGTGATCGAATTCGTGCATGCCGCCACTTCTTCGGGCGTTCCCGCCGCTATCACCTCGCCGCCGTGGACGCCCGCGCCCGGACCTATATCCACGAGATAGTCCGCCGCGCGCATGGTATCCTCGTCGTGCTCGACGACTATGAGCGTGTTGCCGAGGTCGCGCAGAGAACGCAGCGTCTTTATCAGCCTGTCGTTGTCCCTCTGGTGCAGACCTATGGACGGCTCGTCGAGAATATACACCACTCCCGTAAGTCCGCTGCCTATCTGCGTGGCAAGGCGTATGCGCTGCGCCTCGCCGCCCGAAAGCGTCGTCGCACTGCGCGAAAGCGTGAGGTAATCGAGTCCGACATCGCACAGAAAGCGCAGACGCGCGTTCACCTCTTTAAGTATGGGAGCGGCGATCATCGACTGCGACCTGCCAAGCTCTATTCCGGAAAGAAACTTCGCAAGTTCACCTACGGGCATTACGCATATCTCCCATATGTTTTTGCCGCCCGCTCTTACCGAAAGAGCTTCGGGGCGCAGACGCTTGCCGCCGCATGCCGTACATGGCAGATCGCGCAGATATTTCTCTATCTCGCGGCGCACCGATTCGCTGCTGCCGGTGCGGTAACGGCGTTCGAGATTGGTCACCACGCCCTCGAATTTGCGCTTATAGGAATATGTGTAATTCTCGCTGGTAAGCGTCAGCTTTATCTCGCTGTCGTCGCCGTACAGCAATATCTTCTTTATCTTTTCCGGGAGATCGCGGAAAGGCACATCGAGAGAAAAACCGTATTTTTCGGAAAGCGCGGTAAACATCTGCATCGACGTCTTTGCGGAATCGAAATTCCATCCCGTCACCGTTATAGCGCCCTCTCTTATGGTTTTCGAGCCGTCGCCGTATATCAGTTCGGGGTCTATCACCTGTCTGAATCCCAGCCCTCCGCACTCCGGGCACGCGCCGAAAGGCGAATTGAAAGAGAACAGCTTCGGCTCTATCTCCGGGACGGACACTCCGCAGTCGGCGCAGGCGTACTTCGTATTGTACAGCGTCTCTTTGCCGTCCGCATTTACGACGACGATGCCGTCCGCAAGGCGAAGCGCGTTTTCGAGAGAATCGGACAGGCGTTTGTCAATCCCCTCTTTCATCTTTATGCGGTCTACCACGACGCTTATCGTGTGGCGCACCTGCTTGTCCGGCTGAATGTCCTCGTCGAGGTCATGCATTTCGCCGTCTATTATGACGCGTACGTAGCCCTGTTTTTTAAGCCCGGAGAGTTCTTTTCTGAACTCTCCCTTCCTGCCGCGCGCTATGGGCGCGAGTATCATTATCCGCGTGCCCTCCGGCAGCGACATGACCGCGTCCATTATCTGATCTATGGTCTGCTGAGTGACGGGTTTGCCGCACTTGTAGCAGTATACGTCGCCCGCCTTGGCATAAAGCAGTCGCAGATAATCGTAAATCTCCGTCACCGTTCCCACCGTGGAGCGCGGATTGTGCGACGTCGTTTTCTGATCTATGGAAATGGCAGGCGAAAGTCCGTCGATGGAGTCGACGTCCGGCTTATTCATTATACCGAGGAACTGCCGCGCGTAAGACGACAGACTTTCGACGTATCTACGTTTGCCCTCGGCGTATATAGTATCGAACGCGAGCGAACTCTTCCCTCTGCAGGAAAGTCCCGTGAACACGGTCAGACTGTCGTGCGGGATATCGAGATCTATGTTTTTCAGATTGTTTTCGCGCGCGCCGCGTATTCTGATGTATCTGAGCATGATTTTCTCCGCGATATATTTTACCACCCTTCGGAAGTTTACGCAAGAATTTTTCACGTTTTTTCTTAAATTATATCGGCATAACGACGGAAATCCGCATACGAATCCGGATAAACCGCTTTGAGCCCGGCTGCCGGCAATCACGGCGCATCCGTTGAGTGCGGCAAGTTTGCGCGGCAGCGAAAACGCCGGAATTTCGCGGAGCTTTTACGCGCAGCCGCCGTGCCGGCAAATCACGCCCGTAAATGCGGCACAATCCGATTGACGCCGTGAAAACCTTGACATATCGCGGCGATTATTGGTATAATTTGCATATGAAAATACCCGTAATCACCAAAGAGCAGGCGCTCGAAATCAAAAAGACTTACCCCACGCCTTTCCATATATACGACGAAAAAGGCATAGAGGACAACGCAAAGGAACTTCTTGCCGCGTTTTCATGGTGCAAAGGATACAAGGAACACTTCGCAGTCAAAGCCACACCTAACCCGACGATAATGAAACTTCTGCACGCGCTCGGCTGCGGCATGGACTGCTCGTCCATGACGGAACTGATGCTGTGCGAAAAGTGCGGGATCACCGGCGACGACATAATGTTCACGTCCAACGAAACGCCCGCGGCAGAATACGCATACGCGCTGAAACTGGGCGCGACGATAACGCTCGACGATTATACCCACGTCGACTTTCTCAAATCGATCGCGGGCGACGATATGCCGGAATGCGTGTCCCTGCGATACAACAACGGCGTGGACTTCGCGGTAAACAACATGATAATGGGCTCGCCGCAGGACGCCAAATACGGAATGACGAGAGATCAGCTCACCATCGCGGTCAGAAAGCTGCAGTCATACGGCGTCAGACGGTTCGGTCTGCACGCGTTCCTCGCGTCCAACAACCTCGGCAACGACTATTATCCCGTACTTGCGGGCATACTCTTCCGCACGGCGAAGGAACTGCACGAGGAAACCGGCGCGGATTTCGCGTTCGTAAACCTGTCGGGAGGCATAGGCATTCCTTACCGCCCCGAAGATAAGAAACCGGACATAAACGTCATATCCGCGCGCATAAAAGAGGAATACGAAAACATATTCGACGGCGACATGAAACCGTCCATACGCACCGAACTGGGCAGATACATGCTCGGTCCTTACGGAAACCTCATAACGACCGTCGTGCATGTCAAACACATATACAAAGAATATGCGGGTGTCGACGCGTGCGCCGCTAACCTTAGGCGCCCCGCAATGTACGGCGCATATCACCACATAACGGTGCTCGGAAAGGAAAACGTCCCCGCGACGCGCAAATACGACGTTGTCGGAAGCCTGTGCGAAAACAACGACAAGTTCGCCGTCGACAGAATGCTTCCGCCGCTCGAAATCGGCGACATACTCGCCATTCACGACGCCGGCGCGCACGGATTCTCCATGGGATACAATTACAACGGCAAACTGCGCAGCGCGGAACTGCTGCTGCGAAAAGACGGATCCGTTAAGCTCATACGCCGCGCGGAAACCCCCGACGACTACTTCGCAACAATGATTTTCGATTAAAGAGGTACATAAATATGAAGATCGCGCTTATCGCACACGACAAGAAAAAGGCAGACATGATACGTCTCGCCGCAAAGTACAAGGATATTCTCGCCAAGCACGAACTTTACGCAACGGGAACGACGGGAACGATGGTCATGGGAGAAACGGGGCTTAAACTCACCCGCATGAAGTCCGGACCGCTGGGCGGAGATCAGCAGATAGGCTCAATGGTCGCCGACGGCAAACTGGATATGATACTTTTTCTCCGCGATCCGCTCACCGCACAGCCTCACGAGCCGGACGTTTCCGCTCTGCTCCGCCTGTGCGACGTCATGGACATACCGCTGGCGACGAATGTTGCAAGCTGCGAGATTTTTCTCGATTACCTGAAAGATCTCGGCGAATAAAGCGGCGCGTGACCCGCGCGCCGTGTCTCCGCATATACGCTAAACGAAAACGCCGCAGCGGCAAGCTGCGGCGTTTTCCGAAGCCGTTTCCGAAAAACGGAGTTTCCGTCATCCGGTCTTATCGCGTTTATCCGTCTCGCCGTCTTTATGCCTCGGCGCGCGCGGAACGAGCACCGTTCTTCTCAAAGCACGCCTTACGTTAAAGCCCGCGGCGGTTGCCGCCGCTATCTTCACGGCGTCTCCCGCCAGAAAAGGCAGCACGCACACGGCAAGCGCGGGCAGAAAGCCGGCATCCGTCGCAATCATGTACCAACCGGTGCCGAATGCGTAAAGTACGACAGTGCCTGCGATCATCGCAAGCGGATACACCCACGCGCGCTTTTCCTTTCCGAAAAGATCTATTAACAGTCCGCCTGCGAGTGCGAGGAATATGTAGCCTATTATATAACCGCCGGTCGGTCCGGCTATCACTCCGAATCCGCCGCGCCCGCCCGAAAATACGGGCATACCCGCCGCGCCGAGCAAAACGTATACGACAGTCGCCGCCGTGCCGTGCTTACAGTCGAGTACGCAGGAAGCGAAGTATACGCCGAGCGACGCAAGCGAAAGCGGTATCGGTCCGAGAGGAATCGTCCACGGAGCAAGGGCGCATATGACCGCGGCAAGCAGCGCGGTAAAAGCAACGGTTCTCGCCGAGATCCTCATGATTTTACGTCAAGCTCCCCGCCGTCGGCGCTTCCCTGCCGCACGCAGTCCCCTGAACCGGATGTGTAACGGAGAGAGATCTCTCCCGCGCCGAAACTTACCCGTTTACCGTCGTCGAGTTCGAGCATGAGAGAACAATCGTCGGCTATGCCGAGTACCCGCGCATCGTACTCTCCGTTAACGCGGACTCTCTGCCCGATAACGCACGAACGGCGGCGGTACTCGTCCGTAAAATCCCCCGTACGTACGGCGCGCGGCAGATCCGAAAAGCCGTCGAGCACCCTCGCCGCAAGTTCGCAGCGGTTCACGCGTCTCCCGCTTTCGCTCTCCACGTCCGATGCGACAGACACGAGCTCCTGCGGAAACGCGCTCTTTTTTACGTTGATCCCTATGCCTATGACGGCGTAATCGAGCACTCCGCTCTCCATGCCGAACCCGCCCTCGGTCAGCACGCCGCACACTTTCCTGCCGTTCATGAACAAATCGTTCACCCACTTTATGCTCACGGGGGTTCCGCACAGCGCTTCGACGGCGCGCGCCGCGGCTACCGCGGCGTATGCGGTTATCCTGCCGCACTCCGCTGCGCGCAGTCCGGGACGCATGACCGCGCTCATATACAGCCCGCTTCCGCGCGGCGACCAGAACGGTCTGCCAAGTCTGCCGTGTCCCTCCGTCTGCTCCTCGGCTATGACGGCGACGCGGTCCGCTCCCGCCTCCGCAAGTTCCTTTGCCCGCGCCATCGTCGTATGCACGCGCCTGTACGACTCGATCTTCCACTCCGTTCCGAGATGCTTTGCCACGCCTTCCACACACGGCACGTCGTCGGCAAGAGAATAACCGCGGCGCGTCACGGCTATATCGTATCCGTCAGCTTTCAGAGACCGCACGGCTTTCCACACTGCGGCGCGCGTAACGCCCAGTCCGCGAGCGAGCGTTTCACCGCTCGCAGTTCCTCCGCTCAGCTTTCCGAGTATGTCTTCTTTCAGTCCCATATGCGCATTATATCACCCCGCCGATGAATATGTCAACTTTTTGCATATCAAAAGTTTACGAAATACGTACGACGGGAAATATTTACCTGAAAAAACGCAAAAAACTTTTCGTCAACCTATTCCATTTTACGATAATATGTGTTATAATAAATGTTCGGAAGAAAACGGAGGGCTTCGCAGCCATGGAAATCGACGACAATAATCTTGTCAACAAGCTTATAATACTCTTCATATTCGATAAAATGGGCATGCCCGTAACTGAAAAAACGCTGCTTGAAATGTGCGCAAGCCGAAACAACTGGATCAACTACATGGAAAGCATAGAATGTCTCGGAGAACTTGTGGACGCCGGATTCGTTTTCCGCGCCACGAGCGAACGCAGCGAATATTATACCATAACGACATCGGGCCGCGAATGCCTCGACAGCTTTTTTACGCGCATACCCGCGTCCAAACGCACGGAAATAGCGGATTATATTAAAGATAACCGCATGATGTACAAGCGCGCGCAGGAATACTTCCGCGGATACTATAAAAACGACGACGGATCGTATACGGTGCATCTCAAAATACTCGATCCTCTCCGCACAACGATGGAACTTAAACTTAACGTCGCAAACCGCGCCGTGGCAAAAACAGTCTACAATAAATGGGACAGCAGCGCGGCGGAAGTGTATTCGATGATATACGAAAAACTGATAGACTGAAACACACACGAACTGGAGGACAGCGCAAATGGAAATCTACAACACTGCGGGCACGTGCTCGCGCCAGATCATTTTCCGCGTGGACGGAGAAAACAGAATATCGGACGTCAAGTTCATAGGCGGCTGCTCGGGCAATCTGCAGGGCATCGCAAAACTTGTCGACGGGCAGAATATCGACGACGTAATAGCAAAACTCAAAGGCATTGTCTGCCGCAGCGGCACTTCCTGCCCCGATCAGCTCGCACGCGCGCTTATCAGATACAAGGAGAAAAAAGCAGGAGCAACTGACGGACAGACCGCAAAGCAATAATTTACGGCGTTTTCTCTCGGCGGCATTAAATCGCTTGACATTTGCGGCAGAGAGATATACACTTATGCGGAAATAAAAAGCAGGTGCGGAAATTTTTTTCGTGGAAGCGTTTGAATGTACGGCTTTGACAAAACAACATTCATGTCCGAAAGCCGCACGGCCTCGGATATTTTTTTGCACCCTGAGGAGATGTTATGAAGAACATACCGCAAAGCGATGAAAACGCGGAGAACGAAGAGCGCGCCGGAAACGACGTTCCGGCATGCGCGTCCGAAGATGCGGAGGCAGCCGACTGCGGAAACCGCGGCTGCGACGATCCGCCTGCGGCGGAAGCCGGAAAGAAAAAACTCGGCGAAATGAAATTTTCCGAATGCCGCGGAACGGGAAAACGCCTGGCGTGGCTGATGAATTATATTTTCATCGACGGCATGAGCGGAATGGCTCTCGGACTGTTCGCCACGCTCATTGCGGGCACTATCGTCTGGCAGCTGGGTTCGCTTATCGACAAAGGCGGAAATAATTTCTTCGGACTGGCGCTCGAAGCCATCGGCAAAGCGGCACAGATAGCCATGGGTGCGGGCATAGGCGTAGGCGTGTGTCTTAAAATGAAAAAAAACGCGCCTCTCGTCGTGGCATCGGCTTGCGCCGCTGGCATGATCGGTTCGTATGCGGGCGCTATAATAGGATTCACATATGATTATGCGACAATGACATACACGGCGACCGGCGGCATTATGGGAGCGCTCGGCAGCGGCAACGCGTTTTCGCTGTCCGTAAATGCCGCAGGCGATCCGATGGGAGCATTCATCGGCGCGATGTGCGCCATGTCGCTCGGTTCGCTCGTTTCCGGGCGCACAAAAGTGGATATACTCGTTACTCCGCTCGTCGGCATACTCGGCGGCGCGGTGGGCGGGCTTGCGATAGGCTTCCCCGTCTGGCTCGCGCTCAACGCGCTCGGTTCGTTCATCATCTGGGTGCAGACTCTCGGAACGGTCGCGGTTGCCGTCATGGGAATGATCGTTGCCGCAATAATGGGTTTTGCTCTCACCCTGCCCATATCTTCCGCGGCGATAGGCATATCAATCAACCTGTCCGGCGTGGCGGCGGGCGCAGCCGTAGTAGGCTGCTGCTGTCACATGATGGGCTATGCCGCAATGAGTTTCCGCGAAAACCGCTGGGGCGGCGCAATCGCACAGGGACTCGGCACGAGCATGCTGCAGGTGCCCAATCTGTTCCGTAAACCCGTTCTGTTTCTGCCTCCGATAATTTCGTCCGCGGTTCTCGGTCTGATCTCCACCCTGCTGCCGAACGGCGTCGGACTCGGGCTTATCGCCACTAAAACGGGCAGCGGTATGGGTACCGCGGGACTCGTCGGTCCTATAGACATGCTGTTCGAAATGCTCGGTACGCAGAATTGCAGCGTGCCCCTCACGCTTTTGTGGGTAGCGCTCTTCTGCTTCGTACTCCCCGCCGCTCTTACGCTCGGCATAGGAGAGATATTCCGTAAAACCGGTATAATGAAATACGGCGATCTGAAACTGGAATTGAAGTAAATGCTGTGAATGCAGTGTGCTACGGGGAAAGGGGGCTTCCTTGCAAGAAATGCACCCCAAAAGTTGGAAAGACTTTTGGGGTGCATTTCACTTTCCCCGTACCCCTTTTCCCCAAGGAACTTCCGGTTATTTTTTCCGTTAATATCGTTATCGCCGGTATACCCCCGATCCGTCATGCATTTTACCCGAGTATCATCAAGCAACTGCCGCACTCATTATTATCGGCTTCACGCCGTTCCCCTTTATATAAAATAAAACAACCGACATGTCATCGATTGTTTCTTTTTCCTGATAAGGTTATAAAAATTCTTCGCGCGAGCGGTTAAGGCTGTACCTTAACAAGGGGTTTATACCCCGAGCGCAAGAATCCTTTGGCGTTTGCGCAATGCCCACGGAGTGCGCGCGGCGTGCTTTTGCACGCCCGTGCGCGCGACGCAGACAAACAAGGCCGCGGCAAGCGCGGCGAACCGCGGCGCAACCTCAATCGGCGCGAAATTACTGCGACACTACGCCCGCCATCTTATACAGATCCTTTCTGAATTTGCGCGGCATTGCGAGAGCCTCGTTTATATCGAGATCGATTATCTTCTCCTTGGATATGCCGATGACGCGGTTGCCTATGTCCTTTTTAAGCAGTCCGACGGCATGATAGCCGAACTGCGTGCCGAGCATACGGTCATACATGGACGGCGATCCGCCGCGCTGCTGATAGCCGAGTACCGTCGCTCGGACGGAGAGATTGGTTTCGCGCTGCAAAAAGCGCATGAGTTCTTCGGCTCCGCACACGCCTTCGGCAAGCACGGCTATACCGCTCGTCTTGCCCTTCTGCGACGCCTCGATGAGATCCTTTTTGATATCGGAAAACGTCATGGGCACTTCGGGCAGTATTATCACTTCTGCTCCTCCGGCTATGCCGGCGTAAAGCGCGATGTCGCCGCAATGCCTGCCCATAACTTCGACAATGGTAATGCGGTCGTGCGATGACGACGTATCGCGTATGCGGTCTATGGCTTCGAGACAGGTGTTGCATGCCGTATGGAAGCCGAGCGTAAAATCGGTATATGCGAGATCGTTATCTATTGTTCCGGGAATGCCCACCGTGGGAAATCCCTTTGCGGAAAGCGCAGCCGCTCCCCTGAACGAACCGTCGCCGCCGATGACGACGAGTCCTTCTATACCCTCTCCGCGCATGTTGGCGATCGCTTCGTCCTGACATTCGGATTTATGGAAATCGAGACAGCGCGCCGTGCGAAGTATCGTACCCCCGCGCTGAACTATATCCGA
>CASEMM010000056.1 GCA_949289095.1 uncultured Eubacteriales bacterium
ACAATCATTCAAGTTCGAATGCACCGGTATAGAGTTTGTAGTACGTTCCCTGCATTTCAAGCAGCTGTTCGTGCGTGCCGCGTTCTATTATGCGTCCGTGATCGAGAACCATAATGACGTTGGAGTTGCGGACCGTGGACAGTCTGTGCGCGATGACGAACACCGTGCGTCCCGCCATAAGCTGATCCATACCGTCCTGTACGAGCTGTTCGGTGCGGGTGTCTATCGAGCTGGTAGCCTCGTCGAGGATTATGACGGGAGCGTTCTCGCACGCCGTGCGCGCTATGGAAATAAGCTGACGCTGTCCCTGCGAGAGATTCGCACCGTCCGATTCCAGCATGGTGTCGTAGCCGTCGGGCAGACGCATGATGAAGTCGTGCGCGTTGGCGAGCTTGGCTGCGGCTATAACCTCTTCGTCCGTCGCGTCCAGCTTGCCGTATCGGATATTGTCCTTTATCGTACCCGTGAACAGGTTGGTGTCCTGCAATACTATGCCGAGAGAGCGGCGCAGGTCGGGTTTCTTTATCTTGTTGATATTGATTCCGTCATACCTTATCTTGCCGTCCTCGATGTCGTAGAAGCGGTTGATGAGGTTGGTTATCGTCGTCTTGCCCGCACCAGTCGCACCCACGAACGCCACTTTCTGACCGGGTTTCGCATAAAGCGTCACGTCGTGAAGCACCGTCTTGCCGGGCACGTATGCGAAGTCGACGTCGTGCATTTCTATGTCGCCCTTGAGTTCGACGTACGTAACCGTTCCTTCCGCTCTGTGCGGGTGTTTCCACGCCCACAGACCGGTGTACGTGTCGCTCGGCTCGACGCCGCCGTCTTCCGTGCGCTTTGCCCACACGAGTTCGACGTATCCGTTGTCTTCTTCGTGCTTTTCGTCCATTATAGCGAATATGCGGTTTCCGCCAGCCTTTGCCATGGCGACGAAGTTGATCTGCTGCGATATGGTACCAATCTGCTGGGTGAACGATTTGGCTATGGACAGGAATCCCACGACGACGGCGATAAGATAAGTATAGCTGCTGAGATCCGCCGTTCCTATCGAACCGAATCCGATATTCGTCGCGCCGAGAACAATCATAAGCGAACCGACGACGGCAATGATGACGTACAGAATATTACCTATGTTCTGCAGAACGGGCATCAGCACGTTCGCGTATGTGTTCGCGGAAGTCGCATGGCGGCAGAGCGCGTCGTTCTTCTCGTCGAACTCCTTTTTCGCCTCTTCCTCGTGGCAGAACACCTTGATGACCTTCTGCCCGTGCATGGATTCCTCTATATAGCCGTCCACTTTGCCGAGCGCGGTCTGCTGCAAAATGAAATAGCGGGATGACGCGCCGCCCACCTTCGTGACGACGAATATCATGACGCCCACGACGGCAAGCACTATCAGCAGCAGCCACAGACTGTAATACAGCATAACTATCAGCAGCGCGGTAAGCGTTACCACGGCTATTATCAGCTGCGGAAGCGTCTGGCAGATAAACTGGCGGAGCGCGTCCACGTCGTTGGTATATACGCTCATGATGTCGCCGGACAGATGCCTGTCAAAGTAGCTTATGGGCAGTTTCTGCATATTGACGAACATATCGCGCCGGATATAATACAGCACTCCCTGACCGAGCCGCGCCATAAGCACGTTAAACGTCGTCGAGAAACCGACCGCCACGATATACAGCGCACCCGCGATCACGAGGAACGTCCACAGCGGAAGAACTCCCGTATCGCCGCCGCCGAGCGTCATCGGTTCGATATACGTGCTCGTAAGCAGCGTCAGTATAACCGGGATCATAGCCGTGCCTATCGATCCTATGATTATGGATATGACGACGAGTATGAAACGCGCCTTGTAGTATTTGAAGATATATCCGAGAATGCGGCGGAACACTTTGGTCTTAGGACCGTTTTCGGTGTTTTTCTTATGATCGCGCAGCATCTTTTTAAGCGTTTTTGCGTCGTTTATGTTGCTCGCATCGAATCCTTCGGGCATTACGCCTGCCTGTTTGTTGTTAAGCGATGGCATTTTTACCCTCCCCGTCATCCGACTTTTTGTTCTGTATCTCGTATGCCTCGCGGTATATGACGCTCGACTGCATGAGCTCGTCGTGAGTGCCCACCGCGGATATCCTGCCGCCGTCCATGACGATTATCCTGTCCGCGTCCTCGAAACTGGACACGCGCTGCGCGATCACTATCTTCGTCGCGTCGGGAAGAGATTCCGCCATGGCTTTGCGGATAAGCGCGTCCGTCTTGGTATCTACGGCGCTCGTCGAATCGTCGAAAATGATTATCTTCGGATTGGCTATGAGTGCGCGCGCTATGCACAGTCTCTGGCGCTGACCGCCGGACACGTTCGTGCCGCCCTGTTCGATATAAGTGTCGTAACCGTCCGGCATCTGCGAGATGAATTCGTCCGCCTGCGCGAGCTTGCACGCGGCGACGATCTCCTCGTCCGTCGCGTCCTGCTTGCCCCAGCGTATGTTTTCCTTTATCGTTCCGGAGAACAGCACGTTCTTCTGCAATACCATGGCGATATTCTTGCGCAGCGATTCGAGATCGTATTCGCGCACGTCCACGCCGCCTACCCTGACCGAGCCTTCCGTGACGTCGTAAAGCCGGGGTATGAGCTGAACGAGCGTCGTCTTGCTCGAACCGGTGCCGCCGAGAATGCCTATCGTTTCGCCCGATTTTATCTTTATGTCCGCGTCTTTAAGCGCGCACTTCTCGTCGTCCCCGGCATAGGAGAAGTCGACGTGATCGAATTCTATCGAACCGTCCGCAACTTCCTTAATTCCGTTTACGGGAGATTCCAGCGTACTTTCCGTTCCGAGCACTTTGACGATACGGCGGGCGGACTCTGCCGCCATGACGATCATGACGAGCACCATGACGAGCATTATCATGCTCATGAGTATCATGATAGCATACTGCACGAGCGCGGACAGATCGCCGAGATTGAGCGTGCCTCCTATGACGTGGAAATTCGGATCCGTCTGTCCTTTGACGATAAATACGGTGCAGAGCGTGCACGTCGTCAGAATGAGCACGAACATTATGAAGTAAACTGTGGGGTTGGTCAGCGCAAGCAGCGTCTCCGCCTTGGTGAAGTCCTTGCGCACGTCCGTCGCCGCGTCGTCGAATTTCTGTATTTCGTAATCCTCGCGGACGAACGCCTTCACCGCGCGCGCCGCGTGCACGTTTTCCTGTATGCGAAGGTTCATCTTATCGTATTTCCTGAATACGCGGTTGAATATGGGCATCGCGCGCTTGGGAATAAGCGCCATCGCGCCGAGAAGCACGAGCGCAGCGGCAAGGAATATAAGCGCGAGGAACCAGTTCTTCGTGAATGCCATGACGAGCGCGGCGATGAACATAAGCGGGCTTCTGACCGCTATTCTTATGATCATCATATATGCGTTCTGTACGTTTGTCACGTCCGTAGTCAGACGGGTGACAAGCGAGGACGTGGAGAATGAGTCGATGTTCTCGAAGGAAAAATCCTGTATTTTGTAATACAGATCCTTGCGCAGGTTTTTCGCAAAGCCCGCGCTCGCACGCGCGCAGAACATGCCGGACAGCAGTCCGCACGTCAGCGACAGCGCCGCCATGACGATAAGTATACCGGCATATGCAAAAATATAGCCTATACCGCCGTCCAGACTCGTCAGTTCGATTCCCGTCGGCACGCTCAGTATCGTGAATTGATGAAGCGTTGTCACCGTGCCGTCCACGCCCTGCGTCGTTATTCCCTGAATGAAATTTATCAGGTCGGAACATATGAACGGCAGGAGCACTTCCAGCACGACTTCGAGCGCGACGAACACAACCGAGAGTATGCTCGGCAGCTTGTATTCTCTGACGCTCTTTGCCAGTTTTCCGATCATTTATTGTCAGCCTCCAAATTATCGCAAATCTTATCCACCACGCCGAAGTACACCGCAAGTTCTTCCGCGGTTATCCCCTGCACCAGCATTTTCTCCGCCTCTTTCAGACGCGCATTCATTCCGGCATACGCTTCCATTGCCTTGCATGTGGCGGCAACCATTTTCACCCGTCTGTCGCTTTCCGGCGCGCTCCGGACGATATATCCAGCCGCTTCGAGCTGTCCGAGCGCCGCCGCCATGGTCGAACCCCGCACGAAAAATTCCGCTTCGAGATCTTTCTGACATATGCGCCCGTCCGGATGCTCGCAGAGAAACGCTATTATCATTCCCTGCAACCTGAATCTGCGTCCGTCTTCGCCGCCGCCCATGCGCTGCATTTTTCTGAATATCAGATTGTGCAGCCGTCTCTCTTCAAGAAGTACCTGTTTCTCCATTTTCTCACACCATGCCGCACGCCGGCTCCGCCGGCCGCGTTATGTATGTATATATCCCCGAAGCATTAAAAGACAATTAAAATAGTGAGCAACCTAACAATTATCAAGTATACTCACCGTTTATTATATGTCAAGCGTTTCGGGCATATATTTACGCGTTATTTTTCATCGCCGGGCTTGCGCGACATCGATTCGAGCTGCTCGGCAATGCTGTCCGTCAGACCTGCGAGAATCATTGAGCGCATCTGACCTACAGCGTACGGTATGGTGCGTTCGTTCGCCGCGCCGTGTATTTTCTCTATGGGTTTTCTGCAGCCGAGAAGATACGCGCCGCCGTATGAATTGTAGTCGTAACTGCGCATGACTTCGCGCGCCGCGTCCGCGATAAGTTCCGAGTTTTCGCTTCCCGGCAGCTTTCGGCGGAGCACTTCGGACATTTCCGCAACGACGTTCGCCGCAGTTCCCTCTATACTTTTAAGCAGCACGTTGCCCACGAATCCGTCGCAAACAAGCACGTCGTATTTCCCGCTGAGAGCGTCCCGCGCCTCCATATTGCCCACGAAATTGACGGGCATTTCGGCAAGGACGGATGCGGTCTGCGACGTCAGCATGTTTCCCTTATGTCCTTCCACCCCCACGTTCACGAGAGCGACGCGCGGATTTTCAACCTTGCACAGCGTCCGCATGAGACTCGTGCCGAGCAGCGCGAACTGCGCAAGATATTCGCTGCGGCAGTCGGCGTTCGCGCCGCAGTCTATAAGGCACACGCTGCCTCCGTCCACCGTCGGAAGAACGGGAGCGAGAGCGGGACGGTCTATGCCGCGCAGCCTGCCGACCACGAATATGCCGCAGCAGAGTATCGCGCCCGTGCTGCCCGCGCTTATCATGCCGCCCGCTTCCGGATCGGAACGGAGCAGCGACGCTCCCCGTACGAGAGACGAATCGCGCTTCTGACGTATCGCCATCGTCGGCGATTCGTCGTTGCCGATGACTTCGCTCGCCGGAAGTATTTCCAGCCGCGACGCGTCGTAATCGCACGTCGCAAGCTCTCTTTCGAGGTATGTAGGATCGCCCGGCATGACAACACGCACGTCGGGATAGACATTCAGCGCCGCAGCCGTACCGCGTATCAGGGCTTTCGGATCGTCGCCGCTGAATACGTCCACTATAATCTTCATATGCTTATCGATCTCCCGCCGCGACCGGCGCCGACTGCCCGCACTTCGCTTCGAACGCTATAAGAGCGGGCGGTTTCTCCCCCTCTTTGAGTTTGTTTTTCTTCTTCCACCTTTTGTTCTCCACATAATCGCACAGCAGGACGCGCAACTTCGCAAACTCGTATGCGTACCGCGCGGTTATCGCCTCCGCGTCTGCCGCGCTCGGCATTCTTCCTTTGCTTTCCACAATGTCTATCGGTTTGCCTATATACATGTAGTTTTTGCGGAACGCCTTGGGTCGGCGATACAGCAAAACGGGTACGACCGGTGCGCCGCTCTTTGCGGCAAACAGCGCAAGCCCCGTTTTCAGCTCGCCCATTTCGTTCGCGTCGCCCTTGTTGCGCGTTCCCTCGGGAAATATAAGTATCTGACCGTTGTCGAGCACTCTGAATATTTCGCGCATCGTCGAAAGCGCGGGACGGTCGCGGTCTATGAATATGACGCCGAACTTACCGAGCAGATATTTGGAAACCTTATGCTCGGTAAAATCGGACTTTCCTATATACCTGCGATAACCGGGTATGTGCACCTGCGTCAAAGGTATATCGACCGCGGACAGATGATTGCACGCATATATGCACTTGCCTTTTTTTATTATGTTTTCTCTGCCTATGACCTTGGTCGGATAAAGCGGTCGACCGAGGCTGTACAGACATTTGCTCAGATAATAAAACGGTTTACCCATATCGTTACGACCTTACTGCCCCGCCCGGCTGCATAAGCACCGGACATATCGCTTATTTAGTTTACCACAAATTCCCGACATTAGTCAACATTAAACGTCATATTTCGCGCGACATTCGGTTCAAATTTCGTTTTTGCCGGGCTCTATTCGCTCTTCCCTTTGCTTTTTGCGCTCTGCATAAACGCAGAACAGCGAGGATGCGCCCGCACCGACGACGAAAAGAAGTCCCGCGAGCACGGACTGCAGAGGAACGCTCAGTCCGTAGTTTATCAGCGAGTCGGCCTGCTGGTAAAACAGCGTGAATATCGAACCTGCGATAAAACCGAGTATCGCGTAATAAGTGCCGCGCTTGCAATGCGTCAGCAACAGTTTCATTATGAAAGATATGACGAAAAATCCGGCGATGACGCCAACCGCGAACACGAGAATGATCAGAAGATTGCCGCCTACGTTCGTCAGCGTAAGCACGCCTCTTCCCGCGCCGAGAACGTAATTGTAATATCCGAGCACCATGAGTATCATCGAACCGGATATGCCCGGAACGACGAAACCGCACGCCCCGACGAACCCCACGCCGACAAGAGAAAAATACGTTCCGACCCCAGGAGCGGAACCGACTTCCACATCGCCGAGCCTCGGAATAAAGCATATCCCGACGGCGACCGCGCATGCGAGCACGAACGAAGCGATATACGCAAACTTATTCGGTCTGCCGGCATCCCGCGCTATCGGCGGCACTCCGCCGAGCATAAGCCCTACGAACAGGCATATCGTTGGCAGCGGAATATATTCGAGAGCCGCGCCGATCGGAATGATGAGCGCGGCAACCGAAAGTACCATGCCTATCGCAAACGGAAGCAGGTACAGAAAATTTCTGACAAAGTGCCTGAACAGTCCGGACACGGCGCTTACCAGCCCGTAGTAAATCCCGAGCACAACCGCGACCGTGCCGCCCGAAAACCCCGGTATAATCAGAGCAACGCCCATAAGCGCGCCGCGCAGCACGTTCACAAAAAAATTTTTTACAGAATTTTTTTCCATACGTTCATTCAATTATAGCAGACGCCCGCGATTTTGTAAACCGATTTCACACCGTCACAAAAAGTTTACAGTCAGCATCAGGAACGCCGGCACGACGACGAGCGCGGCGACGGTAGATGCCATTATGCACTCCCCCGCGACCGCGGTATCGCCGTCGAAACGCTCCGCGAAAGCGAGCGCCGTCGTCGCGGTAGGCGTCGCCGCCATAACGACCATGCCCATCGCAAGTTCTCCGCTCATCCCGCAGAATGCGTGAAGGAGCAGACAGCCGGCGCACACCGCCGCCGGCACTATTATCATTTTTACGCCGAGCGACGCGTACATATAACCGCTTCTGAATATACGACGTATCTTCATGTCGGCAAGCCGCACTCCGAGTATGCACATCGATACGGGAACGCAGATATTATAGAGATACGTTATGAAGTCCGCTATCTGGTTTATCTCCATATCACCCGCGCGTATAGGTTCGAGAAGGGACAGACCCGTAAGCGTGAACGGAAGCGCGACGATGAAAGCTATCGTGCACGGATTGAGTACTGCTTTGCGTATCATGACGCTCTTTTTCTCCGCTCCTCCGTACAGCGCTACGCCCAGCGTCCAGTTCAGCAGATTGAAAACGACGTTGAACAGCGTAACGTACAGCCGCATGCGGCTGAGCGATTCGTCCGTCGTCGCGGCAAACGCGTCGCAGTATTCCACCGCTATTTCGGACAGCGGTATGCCGAGAAATCCGCAGTTGGAGAATATCGCGGAAAAAGACGCCGCCGATTTCGCTCCGCTCTTCGGACGGCGCAGCAGTATGAGTTTTATGGCTATATAACCGATAAGATGGATTATCGCCGTTATCAGCACGCACAGCACGATCTCGCGCCACGATACGTGACGTATATCAACGCCCATCATGCAATAAAAGACGAGAGCCGGCAGACCGATATATAGGAGCAGACTCGAAAGATCTTTCGCCGCGCCGTCTCCTACCAGACGCAAACGGCGGAGAATATAGCCGGGAACAAGCAGTACGAGCAGTACGGCTATACTGATAAAAGTGGACAGAAAATACATATGAGTTTCTTCCCGTGTGAGATTTCCATCATCCCGCGTATACGGTTATCCGCGGCTTCTCCTGAATATATCGTATTTTCCCGTCGGTACGCCGCAGTTTATGCGCACGATCTCCTGCACCTTGTCCGCGACGCGCACGCTTTCCCCTTTCGAATTGATTATTCTCTTCACCTCGAACGAATGCCCGAACGAATCCGTAGGCGAAAGAACTTCGAGCACGTCGCCCACGGCAAACCGTCCGCGCATCTCGACGACCGCATCGTCGCTCCCGTTCTCCGCCGCGACGGCTATGAACTCGCTGCCGGCCTGCGGCTTAGGCTCTCCGCTTTCTCCTGCTCCGCCGAAATAAAAGCCCGTCGAATATCCGCGATGGGATATTTTCTCCGTCTCTTCCAGCAGACGCGCGTCGAACGGCTTGCCTGCGAGCATGTCGTCGATAGCCCTGCGGTACGCGTTCACGGCGCCCGCGACGTAATATTCGCTTTTCATTCTTCCCTCTATCTTGAACGAATCGGCGCCGGCGTCGGCAAGTTCTTTAAGCCTGTCTATCATCCGCAGATCCCTGCCGGAAAGTATGTACGTACCGCGCGCATCCTCCTCCATTCCCAGCGTTTCGCCACGCGTCGGCTCGGTCAGATCGTACTGCCATCGGCAGCACTGCGCGCATTCGCCCCTGTTGCCCGACCGGCCGGTAAAATACGCGGACAGCAGACAGCGCCCCGAATACGCTATGCACATTGCTCCGTGCACGAATACTTCTATTTCGACGCCCGCGGCGCGTTTTATCGCCGGGATCTCGCTTACGCGCGTTTCGCGGGCAAGAACTATACGGCTCGCACCGAGATCCGCCCACACCGCCGCGGCTTCGCCGTTTGTCACGTTCGCCTGAGTGCTGACGTGAAGAGGAACGGAAGGCGCATATTTTCTGAGTACGGCAAACGCGCCGAGATCGCTCACGAGAGCGCCGTCCGCGCCGGTCTCGTTAAGCTGCTCCGCAAAAGCCGGCAGTCCTGCCATATCGCGTTCGTCCATATACGCGTTGACCGTGACATACAGTTTTTTACCGAGCGGATGCAGCATATCCGCAGCCGCTCTGAGCTGCTCCGGAGTAAAATTGCCGGCAAACGCGCGCAGGCCGTATTCTTCCGCAGCCGCATATACCGCATCCGCGCCGAAGCGCACGGCGGTAAGCAGTTTGTTCATATTGCCCGCAGGGGCAAGCAGTTCGGGACGCTTCATTTCCCCACCCTGACGGAAAGACTCATGCCGTCGCCGACCGGAAGCACGGACGTCAGAAGACGCGGGTCGGAATTGACTGCCTTCATGAAAAGTTCCAGCCGTTCGTATATGGTACGCTTTGAGGCCGGCACCGGATTCGATCCGCTCATGCGTCCCGAATAAAGCACGTTGTCGCAGAGCAGTACTCCGCCCTCGGACAGCAGTTCGACAAGATACGGCAGAAATTCGTAATACCTGCCTTTCGGTCCGTCGAGGAATATCATTCCGAATCTGCCCTCTATCATGGGAATAATATCCGACGCGTCGCCCTCGAAGATCTCGACGCGGCGCGCACAGCCGTGGGCGCGGAAGTTGATACGCGCTCGCTCCACCGCCTCCTCGTCGAAGTCGACGGTGTACAGCCGCGCGCGCGAGGACAGCAGCATGAGCAGTCCGCTGTAACCCGTTCCCGTGCCTATTTCGAGAATGCGGGACGGCGAAACGAGAGCGGTGACCGTGCGCAGCAGCTGCGCGCCCGTTTCGCTTATCACGGGCACTCCCATGCGCGCAGCTTCCTCCCGCACGTCTTCCAGTTCGGGACAGACCGAACGCGGAAGCAGAGAAAGCAGATATTTTTCCGTTTTACCGTATTTATAATAGCTCATTGCCGAAATTCAGCTCTCAGTCACTATGGGAAGTATCATCGGACTGCGGCGCGTCTCCTTATAGAGAAAACTCTTCATCTCGCGGCGTATGACGTTCTTATATACCGTCGGATCTTCAAGTTCCTTAAGATCCGTTTTGTCGCTCACCCGGAGCACAAGCTGCTTCGCCTCTTCGAGCAGATCCTCCGCGCTGTCAGCATATACGAAACCGCGGCTTATGACATCCACTCCGGTCACTCTGCCCTCTTCCCTGTCAATGCCGATGACGATGACGAAAAGCCCCTCTTCCGCAAGATGTTTGCGGTCGCGCAGCACCGTGCTGCCAACGTCGCCCACGCCCAGCCCGTCAACGAGCACCGCGCCGGCGGAGACATTGTCGCCCGGCTTCATCGAACGGCGCGTTACAAGCACCTGATTGCCTATGTCGGGAACTATGATGTTCATCGGCGGCATGCCCGTGCGCACGGCAAGCTCCGCATGTTTTTTCTGATGACGGTGTTCGCCGTGAACGGGCATGAAAAATTTCGGTTTGAGAAGCGCGTGCATCAGTTTAAGCTCCTCCTGATAAGCGTGCCCGGAGACGTGAACTTCCGCCAGCGATTCGTATATGACCTTGCAGCCGTGACGGTAAAGATTGTTTATGACGTTATATACCATGCGTTCGTTGCCCGGTATTGGCGACGCGGATATTATGACCGTGTCGTTATATCCGAGACGCACCTTGCTCATCTCGTCGCTCGCCATGCGCGTAAGAGCGCTCATGGGTTCGCCCTGACTGCCCGTCGAGATTATCACGAGATTCTTGTCGTCGATATTTTTTATTTTGTCTATATCGACCACGACGTCGTCGGAATAACGCAGTTCGCCTATTTTCGCCGCTGCCGCCGCAATGTTGACCATGCTGCGCCCGCAGAACGCGACCTTGCGCTTGTATTTGACGGCAAGGTCTATGATCTGCTGAACCCTGTGGATATTGGACGCAAACGTCGCTATTATTATACGGCGCTCCGGATTATCCGCAAATATTCCGTCGAAGGACGCGCCCACAGTCGCCTCGCTCATGGACGAGCCCTTGCGCTCTATGTTCGTGCTTTCGCAAAGCAGAAGAAGCACGCCGCGCCTGCCTATCTCGGCAATGCGCTGCAGATCGATTACGTTTCCGTCTATGGGCGTGAAATCCACTTTGAAATCGCCCGTATGAAACACCGTCCCCACGGGCGTCGTTACCGCAAGCGCGCAGCTTCCCGCTATCGAGTGGGACACGTTTACGAACTCTACCTTAAAACAGCCGAACTGCACCGTGCTTCCGGGCTTGACTATGTTCAGCTTTACGTTTTCCGTTTTCTGTTCACGCAGCTTCGCGTCCACAAGAGCAAGCGTTATCTTCGTGCCGTAAACGGGCACATTGAGATCTTTAAGAACGTAAGGGAGTGCGCCGATATGATCTTCATGCCCGTGCGTAAGCACTATCCCGCGCACGCGGTCCCTGTTGGCAAGAAGATAGGACGTGTCGGGAATGACGAGGTCCACTCCCGGCATATCGACGTTAGGAAAGCACGAACCGCAGTCGATAACGATAATATCGTTACCGAATTCGAGCGCGGTCATGTTTTTGCCGATCTCCCCGACGCCGCCCAAAAAAATCACCTTGAGCGCAGGCGAATCGGTTCTCGGTCTGTGCAATGAAATCCTCCGGATATTCAAATTGTTTTTATAGTATGAGGCCGGCGGACTGCGCCCCGCCCCGTATGTTCCGGAAGATATTATAACATTAACCGGGATACAATTACAAGTCTATTGACGCGAAAAGATGAAAAATATTTGACGAATTATCCACATTGCGCAGATTGACTCCGGAAAGAAGCGGGTCCGCCGAAAAATCCCTGCCGATGATACAGCCGCAAGCGCTTACGGACACGGTCTCTCCGGGAAGCACGATACACGATTCCAGACGCGCCGTACTCTCCACGACAGCGCACTCTCCTATTATGCAGTTGCGCACGCGTCCGCGTATCTTTGCGCCTTCGGCGACGAGACTGCCGTTAACCGGACGCGAATGCGGACGGAATATATGTCCCGCGGCAGGAAACGGCGCGCCGTTCTTCATATCGAAATTGGCGGCGAAATAGTCGGGCAGACTGCCTATATCCTTCCAGTACCCGCGTGACGGAAATTCGCATATACGTTTACCGAGACGCAGCAGATACGGAAACAGATCCCGCGCAAAATCGAACGGAACTCTTTCCGGAACGTATGACAGAGCGCGCGAACTCACTATATAAGTTCCCGTACTCGCACGCCCCCGTCTGCCCCTGTTCTCCGGCAGTTTTTCTCTCACTTCAAGCACGACTCCTCATTCTCTCACCACTTCTCCGTAAGCTCCGAGATCGTACGTTTCCGCGGTTTCCATCGTCACCATGCCGCCGAGTCTGCCGTGCGCATCGATGAGTCCGCGTATATCCGAATCGGAAAGCGTATCGGCTGAGCAGACGATAAAATCCCCGTCACGTCCGTCAGCCGCCGCCCTGACCGCGCCGGCCGTCCCGAGAGGTTCGTCCTCCGCCGAATACTCGGCGTTTATGTCGGTATATCCTTCCGCAAAACTCACCACGTCGTAAGGACGGTATCCGAGCGCGAACGTTATATCCTTTACTCCCGCCGCGCGCAGCCGCGAAACGGTATAATCCAGCGCCGGACGGTTTGCTACCGGCAGCATCGGCTTGCACTTGTAATGCGTCAGCGGCATTATTCTCTTCCCGTAACCGCCCGCAAGCACTATCGCTCTCACGGAAATTAGTATCTGTCCGACCGCGGTTATTATGCGCGGACATACAAAAAATCCCGTTTCTTCTCCTTTATTTTTTTTGTTTCCGGAATAAGCGAGTCAAGCGCTTTTCCGCATATAATTCTAACACCCCCCCCCCCGTATGTCAATTGCATTTTTTACGCACATATATTGCATTTTTGCCACGAAAATCGTAAAATAACAATCCCGTCCGCGGCATGAATGCCGCGGACGGGATTGCGTACCGTCATTATCTGCCGTCGTCTTATCCCACGATAACCGTACCGTCGGATTTAATTTCGACGGTGTCTCCCGTTTTTACGGTATGTAAAAATTCGTCGCCCAGACAGTCTATCGCTATCACGTCGCTGTTTTCCCATATCCTGGCAAGCACTATGCCGCTCGCGGCAAGACTGTCTATATGCTCGGAAAACAGAAACGCCGCCGGCGCTATCTTCATGGCGCATACGGTCTGTATGACCAGTCCGCCCGTCGTCGATCCTATCGTTATGGGCAGACACAGCGCTTTGCCCGTTATATTGAGTCCGAATATATCCGCATTGTTCTGATCGGAAACGATGACCTGTTTCGCGTTTTTGAGCGCGCTCTTCTGGAACGTCGCAAGAGTGTTCACTCCCTGACGCGATACCACCGCTTCGCCTTTCCACTCGCCGCCTGCGAGCACTCTGCCCCTGAATTCTTTCATTCCGTCACCTCCTTGCCGGCAAGCACGTCGAGTATTTCGGCATCCCTGTAATAGCGCGCGACGGAATATGTGCGCAGCTTGTTGCTGTTCGTCACTATCGCTCTTCCTTTAGTCATGGGATTGTTCGTATACATGAGCGGGCATATGCTCGTCAGCTTCACGCCGGCGCGCATGAGCCGCGAATAATACCCCGTTTCGGCAAACTTCTTCTTCACCTGCGGACTCGTCGTCATTATCGTGCGGACGGCGACTTTCTTACGTCCGGAAGCTTCGAGAGCCGCGTCTATTGCGTCCGTCCAGTCGCACAGCTGCTTATAGCTGAGATGCGGACATCCGATGAAACACAGTCCGGGTTTAGCATCCGGCTTCTTCCACATCACCGGATATGACTTATACACGCGTTCGAGCTCCTCGTCGTCTATCACATATTCGTTTGCATCCGGAAGAATGAGACTTTCGCCCTGTTCGACCGCTTCGGGCGTGAGTTTGTCTATATGATAAAGTCCCACGGCTCCGTTGCTTGCCGTAGCCGCGCCGAAATCCTTGAGATACGCCTTTGCGTCGTCCGTCAGTTCCGTACCTATGAACTTATCCAGTCCGAATACGTACGGAACGTCCTCCGTGACTTTCATTCCTATCGCGCTGCCAAGCACCTGAGCTTCCGGTTTTTTCGTCGTTTTTACGATGACCCGCCACTTCGCCTTTCTGCCCTCGTCGGTGACCAGTCCGAAATACGGAACGTATCCGACTATGGAACCGAAAAGATCGAGCATACCGCTGTTACGGTTGCATCTCGCTCCGAGCACGGAATTCGCATATACGACCGCGCTGCTCTCCGCCCAACTGAGCACGTCGCCCTTTTTCGGAATATTGCCGACTTCGTCCAGGTAACAGGCGCATGTGAACGAATCGCGGTCGCGCAGTCCCACTTTATCGAGCTGCGCCTCATAGTCCGCCTGTTTTTTATACATGACGTGAAAAGCTATCTTTTCGAGAATATTGCACCTGACGTTTTCGTAATCCAGCGGACGCGGATCGACGGTGAATTTCCCCTGCGCCTTTATCCCTGCGGCAATCAGCTTGTCCATCGTCGAAAACAGCGGTTTCATGAGCGCGATACCGAAGCTCGTCACGAGATGCCCGTCCTTATGCGTCACGGGAACGAGTTTTTCCGCTCCGAATATGTCGCCGAACATGACGACAGTTTCCATGACCTTTGCCATGGTTTCGCCGTCACGGCCTTCGAGCACCGCTTTCTGCTCGTCGGTCAGTTTCATCTTATACTCCATATGCCCTCCTTATGACGTTTCGTCGGGCATATTGTAACACATCCGTACGGTTTTTGCAATCAAAGACGGCGTATCACCCGTTTTTTTGCACAGTGCACGCCCAAACGATTGCAAACGCGCACCGTATCGTGCTATACTGACCGCATGATTACTCTTGTTGCGGCAACTCATAACGAAAACAAACTCGCCGAACTTTCCGAAATGCTCGGAAAAAAATATAAGCTCGTTCCCGTTTCCGAATTCGACGGAGGAGAAGAGCCCGAAGAAAACGGCGGCACTTTCGAAGCAAACGCCCTCATCAAGGCGCGTGCGGCGTATGCCGCAAGCGGACTGCCTTCTTTCGGCGACGATTCGGGGCTGTGCGTGGACGCGCTCGGCGGCGCGCCCGGAGTATATTCGTCGCGGTACGCGGAAAACGCTGCGGCTCGCAATGCCAAACTTCTCTCCGCTCTCCGTGAAATTCCGGACAAAGACCGCACCGCATGTTTCGTATGCTGCATCGCCTACTGCGACGGAAAACGCGAATTTACCGTACGCGGCGAATGCAAAGGGCGCATACTCGGCAAAGAAACGGGATCCAACGGATTCGGATACGATCCCGTATTTTACAGCTCCGATCTCGGCAAGCCGTTCGGAGAAGCGTCCCCCGAAGAAAAAGACGCGGTTTCCCACCGCGGACGCGCCGTCGCGCTGTTCGCCGCCATGCTTGACGACATATACGGAGAAAACGACAAATGAGAGCTATAGTACTGTCGGACACGCACGGCAGCAAAAACAGACTGCTCAACATATTAACTGACGCCGGAGATTTCGACGTGCTCATTCATCTCGGCGACGGAACCGGAGATCTCGACGCCGTCCGCCCCTTGGTGAATGCGGATATAATCGCCGTAAAAGGAAACAACGATATCTTCACCGGCCTGCCGGAAAGCCGGATAATCGAACTCTGCGGACTGCGGATATACTGCTGTCACGGACATACGGCGGACGTGCGGAGCAGCCGTGCGCGGCTCGCGCATATCGCAAAAGAAGCCGGCTGCGATATCGCGCTTTACGGGCATACGCACATTGCGGCGGACGAAACGATAAACGGCGTGCGTTGCATTAATCCCGGCTCCGTCGGCTACCCCGTCGGAAAGCGGATGTACATAGAGATATCCGACGACGGCGGCTGCGCCGGTATACGATTCGTCGAAGCGGAATGACCGCCGCATACGGCTTGTACCGTATTACCGTAAATATCCGATAACTGAATCTCCCGGAACGGATTCCGGACGATTTTGAATACGGCACGCCGCAAATCGGAAAATTCTGCTTTTTTGACGAATATCCTCTCCCGTTCGGAGAGGATATATCGATGCGTCTCCGGCATATTTTCGCGGCGACATCGAGCGGCGTTTGAATCATATCACTCGTCAGAGTCCGCCCGTTTACAACGATTTGCATAAAAGCGCGGCAGTCAGGGCTTCGGCGTACATAGTAAAAATTACCCGAAACGGGGTTTCGGATGATCTGATCCCGGTACACCATCGGGGGATACTTCGGCGGCAATGCCGCCTTGCGGCGTTCGCATTCCGGGCGGAATGCTCGGCTGAGCGCTCCCTGTTTGCGCCTGACGGCGCAAAGGATCCGTAAACCCCGACTGTAAACTAATATCCCCCGTTGCGGGGGGATATTGGTACACCATCGGGGGCTCGAACCCCGGACACCCTGATTAAGAGTCAGGTGCTCTACCAACTGAGCTAATGGTGCATGTGGAGCGGAAGACGAGACTCGAACTCGCGACATCCACCTTGGCAAGGTGGCGCTCTACCAACTGAGCCACTTCCGCATGCCTGTATATATTACGCGGGAGATTCCCCGCTTTACGCCATTGGAGCGGAAGACGAGACTCGAACTCGCGACATCCACCTTGGCAAGGTGGCGCTCTACCAACTGAGCCACTTCCGCATATCCCGGTAATTTATCAAAGTGGTCATCCATCCGAGGTTCGAACTCGGGACCCCTTGATTAAAAGTCAAGTGCTCTACCGGCTGAGCTAATGGATGGAATGGCTGGGGTGGAGAGATTTGAACTCCCGAATGACGGAGTCAGAGTCCGTAGCCTTACCGCTTGGCGACACCCCAACGTAATTTATCGCGAATGCACTTCTGCCGAACATCGCCCGTATTCGGCGCGTGCGCTCAGGGGAAGCTTGCATGGCAGGGGCAGCCGGATTTGAACCGGCGAATGCAGAAGTCAAAGTCCTGTGCCTTACCGCTTGGCGATACCCCTTGAAATAATGGGGTGAGTGAAGGGATTCGAACCCCCGGCCTCCAGGGCCACAACCTGGCGCTCTAACCGACTGAGCTACACCCACCAAATGTTCGTGGTACGCCGGAAGGGATTCGAACCCCCGACCCACGCCTTAGAAGGGCGTTGCTCTATCCAGCTGAGCTACCGGCGCATAATATGGAGCGGGTGATGGGAATCGAACCCACACAACCAGCTTGGAAGGCTGGGATTCTGCCATTGAACTACACCCGCACAAGCCGACGTCGGTACAGCGGATGCCCCGCAAGACCCTTTTCGCATTCGGTGCTTGTGTATTCTATCATAATAGACTTGTCTTGTCAAATATTTTCGGGCATTTTCGGATAATTCCGAGAAATATTTTCACGTCCGCTCCGCGCGCGGACAAAAAGGACGGGACGCTTTGACGTCCCGTCCGCGAAAGCGATATTCCCCGCCCTCGAATCAGTCATAAAAGCACGCACAGCACGCCGCCCTTGCCCTCGTTGACTATGCGCGAAAGAGCGCGACGCATCTTTTTCTGCGTGTCCGGAGGCATTGCGCCGAGTTTGCCGCTAAGCCCCTCGTTGACCAGCGAATGAAGACTCTTTCCGAACATATCCGTTTCCCATATGCCGGACGGATCGTTCTCGAATTCGCTGAGAAGATATTTGACGAGCTCCTCGCTCTGCTGTTCCGTACCCACTATCGGACACACTTCGCTTTCTATATCGACTTTCATTATATGCAGACTCGGCGCGGTCGCTTTCAGCCTGACGCCGAACTGTCCGCCGCGTTTGACTATCTGCGGCTCTTCGAGCGTCATTTCGTCCATAGTCGGGATCACCACGCCGTAACCCGTTTCATCCACGTCCGAAAGCGCCTTTTCCAGACGGTCGTATGCCTTTTTCGCCTTTGCCATCGCCTTGACGCGCGACATCAGCTCGTAATCGTCGGCGATCTCCGTGCCGCACTCGTCGCTCAGAGCCTTATAGAACACGCCGTTCTTCGTTCTGACTTCGCACTCTATTCTGCCCTCGCCCATGGAAATCCGCGTAACCGAAGGCGTTTCGAAATCGTCGCCGCCGTCGAAAGCGGAACAAAGCCTTTCGTAATCGCCCATTTTGGTCACGCCTTCGCAGCATACGCGCAGCCGTGCAATGAGTCCGGTTATGAGCGGACTGTCCGCAGGCAGCGCGCTCAACCAGCGCGACGGTACGAAATCGGCGCCGACAAGCGGAAATTCGGAAAGCGCCGCCGTAAACATCTTTACCGCGTCTTCCTCCGTCATGTTGCGTACATCGCAGACAATAACGGAAGCGCCGTACTTTTCCCGCATCGCGTCCGCCGTTCTCGCCGTTTCCGGATCGTCGGGCAACGACGTATTGAGAACTATCACAAACGGCTTTCCGAGCGCTTTCAACTCGCCTATTGCGCGCTC
>CASEMM010000057.1 GCA_949289095.1 uncultured Eubacteriales bacterium
ATTCCACCTGTGGTTTCAAGCTGAGAGTGCTCTCCGAAGAAGAGGAGGCTCAGCTCATTTATCACGGCGTGATAAATTCGCTCGATATTCCCAAGGGCGTCATATTCGACATCAGCGGGAGCAGTTTCCAGCTCGTACAATACAACAGGCGGAACATACTTAATCGCACCACTCTGCCTTTCGGAGCGATAACGCTCAGCGATCTTTTCAACGACGGGACCAATCCTCCCGAGCGCGTATCCGAACTGATCGAGGAATATATAGGCAATCAGCTTGCGGAAATCCCGTGGCTTAAAGAAATCGAGCCCGACGTGCAGCTCATCGGCGTCGGCGGGTCTTTCCGCAATCTGGCGACAATAAGTCAGAGACTGCGCCGTTATCCGCTTTCCGCGATACACAATTATTCTGTCGGTAAAGAGGAGTTCCTTAATATTTACGATACGATACGCGTGCTGCCGGTGGACAAGCGCGCGAAGATCAAAGGACTCAACGAGGAACGCGCGGACATATTCGTTGCCGCTCTTGCGGGGATGAAATCCTTTTTCGACGCGACAAACTTCGGAAACGTGGTGATATCCTCGTCGGGCATCCGCGAGGGTATCATGTTCAACCATGCCGTTCCGCTGACTCTGGAAAAGCCAATAAGCGACATCGTTGCGCATTCGGTATATACCCAGCTGTATTACTGCGATCAGAACATAAAACACTGCGAACAGGTGTGCAATCTTTCGATAATGCTGTATAAACAGCTGCGCGTCTTGCATAAACTGCCGAGGATGTACGTAAAGGTGCTGCGCGTGGCGGCTCTGATGCACGACATAGGCGTTCGTCTCAAATACTACGCCCATAACAAGCATTCGTTCTATTTCATTCTCAATTCCACGCTGTACGGACTGTCGCACCGCGACATGGTGCTCGCGGCTTTTGTCGCGCTCGGTCACCATCCGTCTGAATTCAGCATGCAGGAATGGAATAAATATAAGGACATCGTGCAGGAGGAGGATCTTGCGGCTGTAATGAAGCTGTCCGTCATTCTCCGCATAGCGGAATCGCTTGACCGTTCCATGAGCGGCGGAATCAAGTCCATAAACTGCGATGTTCTCGGCGATTCCGTCATAATGAAGACGGAGGCGGAAGGCGACTGTTCGCTTGAAATAAAAGATGCGCTGACCGCGCGTGCCGAGTTTGCCAAAGCATACAGAAAGAATCTCGATATACTCTGATGAAACTCATTCTCGCATCCGCGTCTCCGAGGAGAGCGGAACTTGTCCGCAGGCTGGGCTGCGATTTCGAAATACGCCCGACCGATGCGGAGGAAGTGAGTCTGCCGACGGCGGAAGCCACGGCGGCGGCAAACGCAAAACTGAAAGCGCATTCGCTGCCTTCGGAAGACGGCTGCGTTGTGCTCGGCGCAGACACCGTAGTTTCATCCGCGGACGACAGACCGCTCGGCAAGCCGCACTCGGAAGAGGAGGCTTTTGCTATGTTGAGGGAACTGTGCGGACGCACGCACACGGTGATAACCGGAATATATCTGACTGACGGCAGGCGTTCGGTGCATGCGGAAGAAAAAACGGCGGTCACGTTTGCACCGTTCGACGAAGAAACGGTGCGCGCTTACGTCTCTACGGGTAAACCGTTTGATAAGGCGGGCGGTTACGGAATACAGGATAAAGAGCTCGGACGTCTCGTCGTCCGCGTCGACGGAGATATCGATAACGTGATAGGACTTCCCGTCGCCGCGGTGAGGCGGCTGCTCGGGGAGTACTTTTTATGACGGAAGAGATTGCCGTATCGCTCGGCACGTCAAACACATCCATATTCATGCCGGGCGGCGGAATCGTTCTCAGCGAGCCGTCGGTCATCGCATATACGGGCGACCCCGCGGCGCGCAAGGTCAAAGCCGTCGGAAAGGAAGCGGCGGCGATGGAAGGCAGAACGCCGGACAGGATTACCGTCGTCCGTCCCGTCGAAGAAGGGCTGATATCCGATGCGGACGCATGCAGAGATATGCTTTCGGCATTTCTGCTGAAAATAATAACCCCCGGCATTTTCGGTCCGAAAATAAGGGTGATAGCCGGAATCCCGGTCGGACTTTCCATGGAAGAGCGCCGCGTATACGACGACGTTTTTGCCAAAGCCGGCTGCACGCACACGATAATGATAGAAAATGCCCTGCTTTCCGCTGTCGGAGCGGGCATGCCCGTGCACACTCATAAGAGCGGGCTTATCGCTGATATAGGCGGCGGCATGACCGAGATAGCCGTTGTATCTCTCGGCACGATAGTAAACGGCTGTTCTATGAACGTGGGCGGAGATATGATGGATAAGGCGCTGCGCGACTTTATCATGGGTAAGTACGACATAGATCTCGGGCTGGATGCGATAAGGCGTATCAAGAGCCGGATAGGAAGTCTGTATGCGAACGATAAACGCAGTCTGATCGTATCGGGAACGGATACCGCGTCCCGCGCTCCCGCAAACATACGCGTGCGTGCTACTGACGTTATGGATGCTCTCATGCCGTATTATCTCCGTATTGCGGACGCTGTCGACAGCATTCTGCAGGTGCTCCCGCCGGAGGCGTCGGCGGATATAGCGAGCGACGGACTGCATGTTACCGGCGGCGCGGGCAGAATACTCGGACTTGACAAATTGTTTTACGGGAAGCTCAATCTTCCGGTGGTCGTTCACGAGGACGGAGAGTATGCCGCGGTGCTCGGCGGAGGTAAACTTCTCGAAAATCCGGTACTGCTCGGAGAGATTCTCAATACGCGCGTAAAATAAGTGCAAAACTCCGTCTGTGCGTTCGCAAGCGGAGCTGAACGAAAAAATTAAGATTTTATACAGGCATTTATAAGGCGTAAAACGGCGTTACCGCGATTGCGCCTTTTATTGTGGCGTTAAATTAAATGACCGCATGACAAAGCAGCTCATAATAGAGCGGCTTTGCAGCATTTGAAATTGTATTACACGAATAGCGGTCGACGGGTAGTTACTTTGCCCAT
>CASEMM010000058.1 GCA_949289095.1 uncultured Eubacteriales bacterium
CGGGCGCGTCTCCGGAGAGCATCACGTCCACGATTTCCGTTTCGTCCACGGTTTCCTTGGCATTCTGCGGACAAACGACGTAACACTGACCGCAGAGTATGCACTCGTCGTATACGACGTGTGCCCGGTTCCCCGAAAAACGTATGGATTTAACGGGGCAGTGGCGTATGCACTTATAGCAGTTTCTGCAGTCCGATTTTTTCAGTTTGAGAAATTCGGGCATACTTTCCTCCGCGTTATTTCAGGCGGGGCTGGACCGTTTCTTTCCAGAATTGCTCCACCGTGTCGGGTGAGACGGAGAAACGTTCGTCGTCCACGAGGACGTTGACACCCGTCTGGCACTTGCCGAGACAAAAAGTGCCGGCAAGTTCTATTCTGTCTTTAAGCCCGTTCTGTGCGACGAGCTTCTGAAGACTTTCCACCACTTCGCGCGAACCTTTGAGGTGGCAGGAACTTCCTATGCAAATTGTAATTTTCATCATCTTTACTCCGTTTTTTGTTTTTCCGCAGCGTCGCGGTTTTATTCGTAATCCATAACGTTCACCCACTGCATGAGCAGTCCGCGTTCTTCGGAGCGGCGTTTCGCGCACTGGGCGGCTGCAACGATGGGCAGCCATTTCTGTATATATTTCTTTTCCGTCCCCGTCTTTTCGCAGAACATTCCGAGGTAGGCGGCGGCGAGTTCTTCCTTGCCGGCGAGCATGAACAGCAGATACGTCTGCGCAACGTCCGCAGACGCGTTGCCCTGCGTCGCGTGAGCCCAGTCGAGGATATACGGCGTTCCGCTTTTAGTGATGACTATGTTGGTGGGATTGAAGTCGCCGTGGCACAGTTTCTTGTGTTTGGGCATGCTTTCGAGCGACATGTGAAGTTCATAGCGCGTCGTCGCGTCTATGTCCGTTTCGCATATTTTGCGGTCGAGCTTGTCGCGCAGCTTGCCGAGCAGGGGAACGCGTTTTTCGTGTACGCGTATCTGAAGATCGACGAACAGAGCGAGGTATTCTTCCGTTTTTTCCGGATTGTCCGCCATGAGTTTTTCGAGAGTCACTCCGTCGATGTATTCGGTGCGTATGCACCACCTGCCGTTTTCAGTGAGCACGTCGAGCAGACGCGGGATATCCAGCCCCGTTTCTTCCACACGCGCCTGATTGAGCGCTTCGTTGAGCACGTCCGCTTTGGAATAATCGCCGTCGAAAACTTTAAGCACCGTATCGCCTTCGCGGTATATTATCTTTGACGTTCTGACAGCAAGGACTTTTCGCCTGATTTCGTTCATCGTATCTCCGTATGGCTTTTTTATTATTCTATCACAAAACGCACCGTATCGCAAGAGTTGCGCATAGGTTTTTCTCTTAAATTTTAAGGCGTTTTGCGCGCGGAATCGTCAGCCGCGCCCCTTATATGTTTGCAAAATCCCGCGCGGTTGTGGTATAATCCGTGTGTATGGAAAAGGAAAGGATAGGAATAGTCGGACTCGGTCTGATAGGCGGCTCGCTCGGTATGGCGCTCCGCCGCGCGGGATACTTCGTGAAAGGGCTTGCGCACAGGGCGGAGGACGGCGAATACGCGCTTTCGGCGGGGATCGCGGACGAGACCACGGACGAAAACGGCTTTGCCGACTGCCGCGCGATAATCGTCTGCACCCCCCTCGGCACAGTCCGCGAACAGACGGAGAAATATGCCGCGCTGTATCCCGACGCGATAATATCCGACGTCGGCAGCGTCAAAGGCATGCTGCGCGGCGTGAAGGGCAGAATAATAGGCGGGCATCCCATGGCGGGCACCGAAAAGAGCGGCGTGCGCGCGGCAAAGGAGCGCCTGCTCGAAAACGCCTATTATATCCTGACCGACTACAACGGAGACGGGGACGCCCTCGCATTCATGCGCCGTCTCGTGTCCGATTCGGGCGCGATACCCGTCGTCATGAGCGCGGAGGAGCACGACAGACTCGTCGGAAAGATAAGCCACCTCGTGCATATGGCGGCGTATTCCCTCGTCGACGCCGCGATGACGGGCAGCGAGGAGATCGTGGGCACGGGATTCATTGATACGACGCGTATAGCGTCATCGTCGCCCGGATTCTGGAACACCGTCGCGCACCTTAACCGCGACAATATAGTCTCCGACATGGACGACTACATAAGAACGCTGTCCGCCCTGCGCGACGACATCGCGGACGGAAAGGACATTACCCCCTTTCTCGCCCGTGCGAAGGCGAAGCGGGACGGGCTTCTCGGCAGAAAGAAATATATGAGCGAATATATCCTCTATGCGGACGTACCCGACTGCGTGGGCTCGATAGCGGGCGTGCTCGGCAGGCTGACGAAAGAGGGCATAAGCATAGAGAACCTGACCGTCGTTCACTCCCGCGAGGGATCCGGCGGCGCGCTCAGACTGGAATTTAAGGACGAATCGGACTATAATAAGGCAAAGGAGATCTTATCATGAGACTGCTTACTGCGGGAGAGAGCCACGGCATAGGACTCGTCGGAGTGCTCGAAGGACTGCCTTCCGGCGCAAAGATAGACATAGGCAGGGTAAACGACGACCTCGCGCGCCGTCAGCGCGGTTACGGGCGGGGCGACAGACAGCAGATAGAGACGGACAGGATAGAAGTGCTGTCCGGGCTTAACGGAGGCGTAACGCTGGCAAGCCCGCTCGCATATTTCATAAAAAACCGCGATTACGCAAACTGGACGGACGTGATGTCCCCCGAAACGGGAGATATATCGCTCAAAAAACTCAGCCGCGTTCGTCCCGGTCACGCTGACCTTGCGGGTATAAAAAAATACGGCTTCGGCGACAACGCCCGTCCCGTGCTCGAACGGGCGAGCGCGAGAGAGACGGCGGCGCGCGTCGCGGGGGGTTCGATATGCCGCCAGGTGCTCGAAGCCGTCGGAGTTACCGTCGAGGGCAGAGTGCTGCATGTCTGCGGCATAGAAAACGTCGAAGAGCAGCACGCCGCGATAGACAAAGCAAAGGCCGACGGCGATACGCTTGGCGGCGAAGTACGCGTAGTCGTCAGCGGAATGCCGGTTGGCGTGGGCAGCTATGTACAGTATGACCGCAGACTGGACGCGCTCTATGCTTTTTATCTCATGGGCATAAACGCGGTCAAGTCGGTCAGCGTGGGCGACGGAAGCCGCCTTTCGCGGCTTAAAGGCAGCGAAGCTCACGACGAGATATTCCCCGACGGCAGACATACCAATCGTGCGGGAGGCATCGACGCGGGCATGAGCAACGGCGAAGATATCGTGCTTACCGCTTCGTTCAAGCCTATTCCCACGCTGATGAACGGACTGCGCACCGTGGATGTATCCACGGGTAAGGAAACGACTGCCGCGACGGAGCGCAGCGACGTATGCGTCGTGGAAGCCGCCGTCGTCGTGACGGAGAGCGTCGTCGCGCTTGCGACGCTTGCCGCGCTGCTCGATACGTTCGGCGGCGATACGCTGGAAGAACTTCGCAGACGCATGGACGAGAGAAGAAAATCATGAAAGCAGCCGGGATAACGGACTCAGTCGCCGCAGCGGAAAAAGCGCTCGCGGGAGAAAACGTATTCGCAGTGACGGACGCCAACGTCGCGGATCTGTATCCCTCTCTGTTTGCCGGGGTCAGACATACCGTCATGGGCGCGGGAGAAAAATACAAGAATCTTGACTCCGTCGGCGGGATAATATCCGCCATGGTGGAGGCGGGCTGCGACAGACAGACCACCGTCGTCGCCGTCGGCGGAGGAGTGACCGGGGATACCGCCGGGTTCGCCGCCGCATGCTTTATGCGCGGAGTAAAATGGATAAACGTGCCGACGACGCTGCTTGCGATGGTGGACAGCGGCAGAGGAGGTAAAACGGGCGTGGACGTCGGCGGATACAAGAACGTCGCGGGGGCGTTCCACATGCCCGAGCACGTCGTCGTTTGCCGCGATTTTCTGCGCACGCTGCCCGAACGCGAATGGCTGTGCGGCTGCGGCGAAATGGTCAAGCACGCGCTGCTCGACGCCGATATATACGACATGACGGTGAAGAACATCGGAGATCTCGTCGCGCGCGGAAAGAGCTCCGACAGGCTTATAGAGATGAGCGTGCGCTATAAGGAGAGCGTGGTTGCGGCGGATTTTAAGGAGAGCGGACTGCGCAAACGGCTGAACGCGGGACACACCGTGGGGCATGCCGTCGAGCGTCTGGACGGGTTCCGTCTTTCTCACGGCGAATACGTCGCGCTCGGACTGCGCGCGGAAGCGGGTATGTTCGCGGACGAACTGGATCCCGCGTATTACGCGGAGGTCTGCGCGCTGTGCTCGGCGGTCTGCCGTCACCGTTTCCCGCAGATAAGCGCGGAAGAGATAACGGACACCGCGCGCGCGAACAAGAAGAACGCGCACGGCAATATAGTGGTGATGCTGCCCGTCGGCGGCGGAAGGGTGGAGGAAAAATCCCTTTCCCCCGATGAATTTCAAAGGAGACTGGAAAAGTGTTTATCCGCCCTGTGACCCGTTTCGACAAGACGCTGTTTACCGCGCCGGACAAAAGTATAACTCACCGCGCGGTGATGCTCAACGCGGCGGCGGAAGGCGAGGCGGTAGTGACGAATGCGCTGCTCGGCGAGGACTGTCGCTCGACGATAGCGTGCATGACCGCGCTCGGAGCGAGAGCGGAAACGGACGGCAGTACGGTGCGCGTGCGCGGCACTGCGCGTTTCCGCGACGCCGTGCTCGACGCGGGCAATTCGGGCACGACGCCGCGCCTG
>CASEMM010000059.1 GCA_949289095.1 uncultured Eubacteriales bacterium
TCCGTTTACTATCAGCGTCTGGTAAGAGCGGTTATGTTTTGAGAAAGCGGGTTTGTTTATGTACCCGTAAATTTCGATGCCGGAAGCGTCGCAGCATATACGATCGTATTCTTTGAGAAAATCCGGACCGTATACCGAATATGCCGCTTCTTCGAGCCCCTTCCCCTCCGAACGGTAAATTTCTTTGCCCGAAACCGTGAGAGAAATCGCAATATCGTAGTTTGCGAGAATAATGCGCTGAACGAGTGCGTTTATTTCACCTTCTTCGCTGCGTGCCGAACGCAGAAATTTAAGCCGTGCGGGAACGTTTGCGAACAGATCCGATACTATAACCGTCGTTCCGTACGGCGCTCCCGTTGCGGTTTCTTCGAGCAGTCTGCCGTTTTCTATTATTATGCGTCCGCCGGTTTCGCTTTCTTTCGTACGCGAAGTCATGCAGACGTGCGCTACGGACGCTATGCTCGGCAGCGCTTCGCCTCTGAATCCCAGCGTCGAAATGGTTTCCAGATCGCTGAGATCTTTGATTTTGCTCGTCGCATGCGGTAAAAATGCCGTTTTCAGGTCGTCCGACGGTATCCCGCAGCCGTTGTCGGTCACTCTGATATATCTTCCGCCGTCTTTGACTTCGATGTCTATGCTGTCCGCGCCGCTGTCTATGCTGTTTTCAACGAGTTCCTTGACGACGGACGCGGGACGATCCACTACTTCACCGGCTGCTATGCGGTTGAATACGGTACTGTCGAGTATGTTTATCTTGTTCATTGCTGTATCGCTTTCTCCTTTAAATCGGCAAGAATTTCATATGCGCCGCGCGGACTGACGTCGTCCATATCGAGATCGCGCAGTATCTTTATGATTTCTCCCGAACCGTTGGTGTTGAATATCGAAAGCTGCTGATAAGGGTTGTTGTTCTGCCTGGTGATGTTGAGTTTTTCGAGCTGTATGAGATGTTCTTTCGCTCTGTCGACGACTTCTTTCGGAAGTCCCGAAAGCCCGGCGACTTCGATACCGAAACTGCGGTTTGCGCTGCCGCGAAGAAGTTTACGCATGAATACGATATTTCCGCCGAGTTCTTTAACCGTCATTTTATAGTTTTTGACGCCATCTATCGTGCCTTCTATATCGGTCAGTTCGTGATAATGCGTTGAGAAAAGCGTTTTCGAAGTGAACCTGGACGAGATATATTCGATTATCGCCCACGCAATGCTGAGTCCGTCATATGTCGCCGTTCCCCTTCCCACTTCGTCGAGCAGTATAAGACTGCGATTCGTCGCGTTTTCGAGGATATTGGAAACTTCGCTCATTTCCACCATGAACGTACTGCGTCCGGTGTGCAGATCGTCGCTTGCCCCGACGCGCGTGAATATGCGGTCGGTTATGCATAATTCCGCGCTGTCGGCGGGAACGAATGACCCCGACTGTGCGAGAATTATTATAAGCGCTACCTGGCGCATATAAACGCTTTTCCCCGCCATGTTGGGTCCCGTGATTATCATCGTGCGGCTGTCGCTGTCGTTCAGAAACGTGTCGTTGGGCACAAACGTTTCGCTGCTCATTCTCTCTACTGTGGGATGCCGTCCTTCTTTGATTTTAACGGAGTGCAGAGAGTCGGATACGGTGGGGCGGACGTATTTGTATTTTGCCGCGACTTCCGCATTGGAGCATGTTACGTCCGTTTCTGCGACTTTTTCCGCCGCGGTAAGAATTCTGTCGCAGTGCTGCGCGAGCCGCTTCACGATGTCGGCATATAGCTGCTGTTCGAGTGCGAGAGCCTTTTCTTCGGCGTGCAATATTTTGTCTTCGAGAATTTTGAGTTCTTCGGTTATGTATCGTTCGGAATTTACGACCGTTTGTTTGCGTACATAGTCATACGGAACGTTAGCCGACTGCGCTTTCGGAACTTCTATGTAATATCCGAAAACGCTGTTATAGCCTATGCGGAGGTTTTTGATCTGCGTACGTTCCTTTTGCTCGGCTTCCATTTTTGCGAGCAGCGATTTTGAATCGCCGGAAACGGCACGGTACTCGTCCAGACGGTCGTCGTATCCGCGGCGAATGACTCCGCCGTCCCGTATAAGCGCGGACGGCTCGTCCGCAATAGCCGAACGTATAAAATCCGAAACGTCGGTCATTGTGTCGAGAGTGTCGTGCAGCTCGCGCAGCAGCGGAGAAGAACATTCGGAAAGCGCGGATCCGAGTGCGGAAAGTGCGTCGATCGAATATGCCAGAGCTACGCATTCCTTGGGTCCGATGTTGCCGTATGCTATACGAGTTGCCGTACGTTCTATGTCTGAGATACCTGTAAGAGCGTCGGCGATTTTTTCGCGCAGTATTTTATTTCCGACAAGTTCCGCAACTCCGTCCAGGCGCCTGTTTATAGTATTTTCGTCGGCGGAAGGCGCGGCAATCCGTTTGCCGAGCAGACGCGCACCCATGCCGGTATGCGTGCGGTTTACGGCAGAGTACAGCGAACCTTGCTTTTTCCCGTTGCTTGAAACGAGCAGTTCGAGAGTGCGTGCCGCTCCGCTGTCTATGAGCATGGTTTCCCCTTCGCTTTCCGCGGGACGTATATAATCGAGTTCGCGTTTCTGTGTCCCTGCGACATAGCGCAGAAGCGCGCCGCAGGCTCTCACGCATACGTCGTCTTCTTTCAGGATATTTGCGGCGTCTTTACACATGCGTGGTATTATTTCACGTGCTTTATCCGGATCGTATTCGCTTTCGTCGAGCTGTCTGAATTCGCTGAGTCCGCCGTATTTGACCGCGGAAAGATTGCGGCTGTATGCTTTCATCGCGGGATTGCACAGTATTTCGGCAGGAGCTATCCTCAGCAGCAGGTCGTTAAGCCGCAGTCCGAGCTGCGCGTCTATCGTTGTGCGGTTAAATTCACCTGTCGATATGTCCGCCCAGCACACACCCGCTTTATTTTCTCCGAGGTATACGGTCAGAAGATAGTTGTTTGTGTCCGAAGAAAGCATATCGTTTTCCATTACCGTGCCGGGCGTGACGACGCGTACTATTTCGCGCGGAGCAATGCCTTTTGCCGGCAGGCTCATCTGTTCGCATATGGCTACTTTGTATCCTTTGGCAACGAGTTTTGCGATATAGCTGTCGACCGAGTGAAACGGAACGCCGCACATGGGCGCCCGCTCTTCCAGTCCGCAGTCGCGGCCTGTGAGAACGAGGTCGAGTTCTTTGCTTGCGAGTTTCGCGTCGTCGAAAAACATTTCATAAAAATCTCCGAGCCGGAAGAACAGAATACTGTCGGGATTCTGTTCTTTTATCTCGAGATACTGTTTCATCATTGGCGACAGAGCCATATCAATTCACCGCCTTACCGTATAGTTTGCTGTTTTTTGCGGACAGTACTTTAACATTTGTAAATTCGCCGGGCGTACCGCCGTCGAAAATAATGACGCGGTCTTCGCTTGTCTTTCCTTTTGACTTTCCGTTTTCCGTGCCGTCGCAGAGAACGCGGTACGTCCTGCCTACGCATGCGGCTGCCTTTGCCGCGGCTGTTTTTGCTTGTACGTCTATCAGCCTCGATATGCGCTCTTTTTTGGTGTTTTCATCCACCTGTCCGGGCATAGATGCGGCAGGAGTGCCGGAGCGTCTTGAATAGATGAATGTGAACAGGTTGTTGTATTGCACGCGTTCCACGGCGTTCTCCGTCAGAAGGTAGTCTTCCTCCGTTTCTGTCGGAAAGCCGACGATTATATCACTTGATAAGCCGATATCCGGCATGAGTGAACGAGCAAAGTCTATTTTTCGCATATAAGACGAGAGATCGTATTTTCTGTTCATCAGTGAAAGTATGCGGTCGCTTCCGCTTTGAAGCGGAAGATGGATGTATTTTGCGAGCGTGGGGCGTTCGGATATGAGTCTGATGACGTCGTCGGAAAGATCTTTGGGGTGGGAAGTCAAGAATTTTATCCAGTAGTCCCCGTCGACCGATGAAAGCCTGTCGAGCAGTCTGACAAAGTCTGTGTTTCCGTCGCGGTACGAGTTGACGTTTTGACCGAGCAGCGTTATTTCCTTGTAGCCGCATCCGATGAGCATGCGTACTTCCGTTTCGATATCGTCGGAGTTGCGGCTGCGCTCCTTCCCTTTGACATACGGTACAATGCAATACGTACAGTAATTATCGCATCCGTACATTATGTTTACGAATGCGCCGGTCTTGTCCGTGCGTTCGGCTTTATTGATCCCCCTTTCAGTCGTTTCGGTTTTTTCGAGATCGCATATATATTTTTCGCCGTTTTCTATCCGGCGCGTCATTTCCGGAAGTTTGCCGAGTTTGTATGTGCCTGTGATTATGTTGACGAACGGACAGCGCTTGTGCAGTTTTTCGGCGACATCGGGCTGCTGCGTCATGCATCCGCAAACGGCGACGATCAGATCGTGCCTGCGTTCTTTGAGTTTTTTGACGAGTCCGAGATTTCCGATTACGCGCGTTTCCGCTCCTTCGCGCACGCAGCAGGTGTTCAGCACTATTATGTCGGCGTCGTCCGGTTTTTCCGCATGTCCGACTCCGTCCGCGGCAAATGCGGCGTACATTTTTTCGGATTCGTGTACGTTCATCTGACAGCCGTAGGTTTTTATGTATACCGATTTCATCATTGACATTATAGCAGATTTATGCGGGCATAGCAAGTAAACTCGCGCGCCTGACGGCGTTTTGCGAATGAAAACGAGCAGCTCTATTTATAATATAATCGAAGTGAAAACGCTTAAACGAATCATAAGAGTATCTGCGGCGCTGTTCATCGCTGCGATTCTGGCTGCGGGGACGGCAGTGTTCGCGGCAACAGATCCGTCGTTGCCTCAAAATGCTGAAACGGATATGACGCCGCTCGAAAAACTGTCCGAAGTTCGCCGCGTACTTGATGCGGAAGGGCGCGAAATTTATCGGGTAAACGGGCGCGGACGGCTGCGTGCGGACATATCGGAATTGCGGCAGCACACTTTAAACGCCTTTATTGCCGTCGAGGACGCCCGTTTTTACGATCACGAGGGTTTTGACTTGCGCAGAATAGCGGCTGCGGCAGTGCACGATATAGCGACTATGAGTGCGCGCGAAGGCGCGTCGACGATAACGCAGCAACTTGCTAAAAACGAGTGGCTTTCGTCGGAAAAAACATTTGCACGAAAGTTCGAGGAACTGAAAATTGCGCGGCTCATAGAGCGAAAAGCCTCTAAAACCGATATACTCGGAATGTATCTTGACTCAGTGTATTTCGGACGAGGCGTATACGGTATAGAAAACGCCGCGATGAGATATTTCGGTATTCGTGCGTGCGGGCTTAATCTCGGTCAGAGCGCCATGCTTGCCGGAATCATCAACAATCCCCGCATGTATGATCCGATTTCCCATCCCGATGCCGCTGAACGCCGCAAGCGCACGGTCCTCTCGCGCATGTCGGCATGCGGCTTTATAAACTCGGACGAAGCGCGCGCCGCAAGTTCTCCGACGCCCGTGTGCGGTTCGTCGGTCTGCGAAGGAATATTCGCCTCGTATGCTCTTTCCGACGGCGGTGACACCGCGGTAACGGAATATTCCGAAGATATTCAGCGCATCGTTACGACTGCCGTCGCAAAATATGCGGACGGCGTTCGTGCAACGGTGTCCGCATTGATCCTTGACGCGCGCACGGAACGCCCGGTTGCGGCTGCCGCCAACACTTATTCGGATATTTCCGATGCACGCAGACAGGCGGGAAGCACGGTCAAGCCGCTGTTGTGTTACGCCCCGGCAATGGATACCGGACTGATCACACCCGTAACTCCCCTGCTCGATAAGCCGGAAACTTTCGGCGGATGGAGACCGTCCAACTGCGGCGGCATATATTACGGCTGGGTTACGGCGGAAGAGAGTCTTTGCCGTTCTCTCAATATCCCCGCTGTGCGTCTGTTGGAAATGCTTGGCGTTGAAAAAGCCAAAGAATACGCCGAAAGGTTCGGACTCGGGCTGGAAAAAGCGGACGGCGGACTTTCGCTTGCTCTCGGTTCGAGTCGCAGAGGTGTGCGCCTGACCGACATAGCGCGTTCCTACTGTAAACTCGCGCGCGGCGGCGGAGGGGCTGTCGGCGCCGAAACGGCATACCTTATAAACGGCATGTTATCGGAATGCGCGAGAACGGGTACGGCAAAGGCGCTTAAAAACGCGGGAAACGTGGCTGCCAAAACTGGTACTGCCGGATCTGCCGACGGCAATACCGATGCGTATTGCATTGCGTATAATCCGCGCTACGTGCTTGCAGTCTGGGCGGGCGCGGATGGCGGCGGATATCTGCCCGACGGCATTACGGGCGGGACTCTTCCCGCTTCTGTCTGTGCGGAGATAATGAAAGATCCCGCCATGTACGGCGGGAGTTTCGGACGACCGGATACCGTTGTCAGCGTCGAAATAGACGCGGCGCGACTTGAATGCGATCACCGCGTGGTGCGCGCATGCGCGGAAACGCCGCCGAGATTCAGAAAAAGCGCGGAGTTCAGCATATACAATATGCCGGGATCCCGCATATACGACGATTCGCTTTATTCTGCCGGCGGAAATTATCGCATAGTTGAGAATTTTTCCGGAAATTCTCTTTAATCCCGTTTGCCTGCTTTGTGCGATCGTTTTTTACTGAAAGCGACGACAGACGTCTGCATAATCGCGGACATTCATATTATTTTACGCAATTATCGGTCAATCGCCGCATTTTATTTTTGTTGACGGACTTGTAACCGTTTCGTTCAGCCTTGCGCGTTTAAGCGGAGTTTGTGTGTGACGTGATTATTCTCCGTCTATTGGTATGATTTCCGCGTTTTCTACCGCTTTGCGTATTAGTTCGTCGTAATTTTCTATTTTTTTTTCGCTCGCTTCGCTCCTTCGGATAGTGGGCTTTGTCGCAGGGCTTTCCGGAAGAAAAACCGTGCAGCAGTCTTCAAACGGCTTTATGGACGTTTCGTACGTCCCTATTTTTTTTGCCGCGGCAATGATTTCTTCCTTATCGAAGCCGATAAGCGGGCGGAATACCGGGATGTTGCGGATCACCGAGTTCGTAACGGTTATGCTTTCCAATGTCTGACTTGCGACCTGTCCGAGATCTTCTCCGTTGATTATGCAGCCGAGTCCGTATTTTTCGGCGGTTTTTTCCGCAATGCGCATCATTGCCCGCCGTACGAGAGTAATCATATAATTAGGTTCGGCATATTTGTGTATGGCTTCCTGTATTTCCGTAAACGGTATTACTATGAGTCGTGTTTTGCCTGTATATTTGCGAAGGATGTGCGCGAGTTCGATTACTTTTTCTTTCGCTTCGAGGCTTGTGTACGGGTACGACCAGAAATGTATTTCCGTGAGTTCGAGTCCGCGCTTTGCCATCATGTATGCGGCGACTGGACTGTCTATGCCGCCGGAAAGAAGGCATAACCCTTTTCCTGCCGTTCCGACGGGCATTCCGCCCGCGCACGGGATGCTCGACGAATAAATGTAAGCCGTTTCACTGCTGCGGACGTCGACATATATGACGAAATCGGGCGTATGCAGATCCACTTCGAGTTCCGGATATGCGTCGAGCAGCCTGCCGCCTATTTCGGCAGCAAGCATGACCGATGTGTAAGGCAGCGTTTTGTCCGCACGGTTTACGGTGACGCGGAAACGTCCTTTTTTTTCTGAAATTTTTGTCGCCGCTTCGGCGATATCGTCAATACCGGCAGATGTACGTAATGCGGTGCTGAGACTGTGCAGACCGAATATTTCCGAAAGCTTTTTGCATATTGCGCGTTCGCTGCTTTCCGCATAACCGCCGACGACGTATCTGCCGTAACCGAATTCGGTTTTGCATTCTGTCCCGCGCAGCTTTTCCGTTATGTTGCGTTTCAGTATGTTCTCGAAAAACGCCCTGTTTTTTCCTTTGAGATGTATTTCGCTGTATCTCAGGATTATTACTTTGTCCATTTGATTACCTTCCCGTTTTTCTGTGCAGTTCGTCCGTGACTTCTTCGAGCGCTTCTGCCGCCGTTTCGGCTTCGGCACGGGTGGTCGCGGGAGAAAAACTGATGCGTACGCTTCCTTCGGCAAAGTCTTTCCCGACGCCCATTGCTCCGAGCGTCCTGTTTGCCTTTACGTGCGTCGAGCACGCCGAACCGAGTCCTATAAGTATTCCTCTGTCTTCCATTCCGTGGGCGATGATTTCGCCTTTCAGTCCTTTGAACGAAAGAGAAAGTATATATCCGGATAATATGCCGCAGCCGTTCACGAGTACGTCGGCTCGTCCGCCGAATCTGTCCGTAAAAATTTTACGGAGCGAATGCGCGTCGAAAGTTTCCGCCGCTTTCGCATATTCTGCCGCAGCTGCAGAAAAACTCGTTATCCCGCAGACGTTTTCCGTTCCCGAACGTCTTCCGCTCTGCTGTCCGCCGCCGGCAATGAACGGCTGCATGTTTAATCCGCGTCTGATAAACAGTGCGCCAACGCCTTTGAGTCCGCCTACCTTGTGCGCGCTTACGCTGTAAAGATCGACGCCGAGCGTGTGCATGTCCGTCCGTATTTTCGCAAAGGCCTGCACGCCGTCCGAATGTATGACGGCGGTCGGGCTTACTGCCCTTACGGCGGCGGATATGCCGGATATGTCGTTTACGGTTCCCGTTTCGTTCGAGCAGTGTATCACCGAAACGAAAGCCGTGTTTCTGTCTGTTGCGGCGGCAACGCTTTCGGGCGTGACGTGTCCGGTCTTGTCCGGATCGACGAAACGCACTTCCGTGCCTCTGCTTCTGAGTCGCATTGCACACTCGTATACGGATGCGTGTTCTGACGCGCTTACGACGATATTGCCCTTTTTGTTCTTTATTCCGCACGAGAGCGCGTAATTGTTGCTTTCGGTGGCGCAGGATGTAAATACTATTTCGTCCGCATCCGCACCGAGCATTGACGCTATGACTTCCGCCGAGCGGTCTATTTCGTGCCGCACGGCAATCGCGGGAGCATATCCGGCAGACGGATTGAAATATTCCTTATCCGCAAACCGTATTATTTTTTCCGTCGCGCACGGCAGTATGCGCGTCGTTGCCGCGTTGTCCAGGTATATCATGATACGTATTCTCCGCTGTCGATAAATTCTTTGGCAAAGTCGAGAAAACGGTCTTCCGCGATTGCTTCGCGTATGCGCGCCATAAGTCTTGCAAGATACGTTATGTTGTGCAGCGAAAGCATCCGTCCGCCGAGTATTTCGTCGCTCTGCACGAGATGGCGCAGATATGCCTTGGTAAACGTGCGGCAGCAGTAACAGTCGCATTTGTCGTCAAGCGGAGTGAAGTCCTCCCTGTATCCGGAATTGCGTATGTTTATCTTTCCGGCGGATGTATATGCCGTGCCGTTGCGTGCGGTTCGCGTCGGAAGTACGCAGTCGAACATGTCTATGCCGCGCAGTACGCCTTCCACGAGACAGTCCGGACTGCCTACTCCCATGAGATATCTGGGCATATTTTCGGGATATGCGGGGCGCAACACGTCGAGTATGTGATACATCGTGGCTTTGTCTTCGCCGACGGAAAGTCCGCCGATTGCAATTCCGCACTTTGCGTATTCTGCTGAATATTCCAGCGAACGCAGGCGGAGATCGTCGTACATATTTCCCTGAACTATCGGAAACAGCATCTGATCTTCGCGTTTGTGGTGAGACGCGCATCTTTTCAGCCATCGCGCGGTCAGTTCCATGACGCGTTCGGATTCCGCTTTGTTTGTGCCCGCTTCCGAGCATACGTCGAAAGCCATGATTATATCCGCGCCGAGCGCATTTTCCATGTCGATCGCGCTTTCCGGAGAAAAGTGCTGCAGCGAACCGTCGATGTGCGAATTGAAATCCACTCCGTCTTCGCTTATCTTTCTGAGCCTGGCGAGCGAAAATACCTGAAAACCGCCGCTGTCTGTTAGTATGGGTTTATTCCATCCCATGAACTTATGCAGTCCGCCCGCTTCGGCAATGAGATCCTCTCCCGGACGGAGATGCAGATGATAAGTGTTGGACAGGATTATCTGTGCTCCTGACTGCCCGATTTCCTCCGGCGAAAGCGATTTGACTGTCGCGCGCGTACCGACGGGCATGAACACGGGCGTGAGTATCTTGCCGTGCGGCGTTGTTAGCTCTCCCGTTCTCGCTCCGCTTTGCGCGCATACGTGTAATGTTCTGTAAGAAAAATTCATGTCTGCACCTATGTCCCGTCATAAAAACAGACAGGCGTCTCCGAAACTGAAAAATCTGTATCGTTTTTCCACGGCTTCCCGATATACTGAAAGCGTCTGTTCTCTTCCGCAGAATGCCGATACCAGCATTATGAGCGTTGATTCCGGGAGATGAAAGTTTGTAAGCAGTGCGTCAACGGCTTTGAATTTGTACGGCGGATATATAAATATCTCTGTTTCCCCGTGCGAAGGCGTAAACGTTCCGTCGGCATTGATTGCACTTTCGAGTACTCTGACAGACGTAGTACCTACACAAATTATACGTTTTCCCTTCATCTTTGCTTCGTTCAGTTTGCCTGCCGCGTCTTCGGTAATTTCCCAGTATTCCGAATGCATTTTATGGTTTTCCACGGTATCCGACTGAACCGGGCGGAATGTGCCGAGCCCTACGTGCAGCAGCACTTCTATCGTTTGCGTGCCGCCTGCCCGTATTTTATCGAGCAGTTCGGGAGTAAAATGCAGTCCCGCCGTAGGTGCGGCGCACGATCCGCTTGTTTTTGCGTATACGGTCTGATATTTCGATCCGTCTGCGAGCTTTTCACGGATATACGGAGGAAGGGGCATTTGTCCCACTTTGTCGAGCGCCGCTTCGAACGAGCCGTCGAAAGAAAACGAAACGGTCTTTTCTCCGGCGTCTCCGTCGGCGATAATTTTGCATGACAGGTTTTCTCCGAAGTCGAAAGTATCGCCTTCGCGCGCCTTTCTGGCAGGTTTGCACAGTACTTTCCAGTCGGTGAAACCGATCCGCTTGTGAAGAAGAAATTCCACGCGGCAACCGGTCATTCTGCCGATGCCGTATATGCGGGCGGGAATGACCTTGGTATTGTTCATCACGAGTACGTCGTTTTCCGTCAGATACTCCGTTATGTCACGGAAAATCCTGTGCTCGATCTTCCCCGTTTTTCTGTCGTAAACGAGCAGGCGCGACGAGTCGCGCGGTTCTGCCGGATGCTGAGCTATGAGTTCTTGCGGCAGATCGTAATAAAAGTCAGAAGTTTTCAAGAAAATCCCTCACATTTTTTCCGGCGGCGTCAGACCGAGATGTTCGTAAGCGAGCGGCATTGCCATTCTGCCGCGGGGCGTTCTGGATATGAAACCGAGCTGTATGAGATACGGTTCTATCACGTCCTCTATTGTGCCGGCGTCCTCGTTTGTCGCTGCGGATAACGTGTCCAAACCGACGGGTCTGCCTCGGAATCTGACGGCGAGAGCTTCGAGCACGGCTCTGTCGTTCTCGTCCAGTCCCAGTTCGTCCACGCCTATATGCGACAACGCTTCGTCGGTTATTTCAAGCGTTATGACTCCGTTTCCGATTACCTGAGCGAAATCGCGCACGCGTTTAAGCATGCGGTTGGCGATACGCGGAGTACCGCGCGAACGCATGGCTAGTTCGTTGCATGCGTCGTCGTTTATGTTTACGCGGAGAATACCTGCCGAACGCCTTATTATTTTTGCGAGATCTTCTTTCGAATACATTTCGAGCCGGCATATCACGCCGAATCTGTCGCGCATCGGTCCCGTCAGCATGCCCGTGCGCGTTGTCGCGCCCACGAGAGTAAAGCGGTTTACGGGCAGTTTGATCGTCCGTGCGCCAGGTCCTTTTCCCTGTACTATATCCAGAGTAAAATCTTCCATTGCCGAATAAAGCGCTTCTTCGACCGTTTTATTGATGCGGTGTATTTCGTCGATAAACAGCACGTCACCTTCTTCGAGCCCGGTCAGAATCGATACTATGTCAAGCATAGAACTGAGCGCCGGACCGCTTATTACCTTTATATCCGCACCCATTTCGTTTGCGATTATATGCGCAACGGTGGTTTTACCGAGACCGGGAGGTCCGTACAGCAGCACGTGATCGAGACATTCGCCGCGTTTTTTTGCGGCATCGATATATACGGCAAGGTTCTTTTTTACTTTCTCCTGCCCTATGTAATCCGCGAGGGTCCTGGGGCGCAGCGTTAAATCGAGTTCGCTGTCAAGCTGAATTTTCGTGCTGGTTATAAATCTTTCTCCGTCCATTTTTACTTACCGCCGATTGCTTTATGCACTGTCTGATTGACGTTCATGCCTTCCTTGTATGCCGCGTCTACCGCTTTTATCGCAGCGTCGCGTTTATATCCGAGAGCGACGAGTACTTCCGTCGCTTCCGCGGCGACTCCCGTAAGTTCTTTTGCCGCCTGAACGGGAGCCTCTGCGCCGCCGTCAGTCATTTTGTCGCGAAGTTCCATGATGATACGCTCCGCCGTCTTTTTTCCCACGCCCTTGATTGAATAAAGCGCCTGCGTGTTGCCAGACGCTATGCAGGCGCGCAGCTCTTTCGGTGTCATGCCTCCGAGTATTACGGTAGCGCCTTTCGGACCTATTCCGCCTACGGATATGAGCATGACGAACAGTTCTTTTTCTTCACGAGTGGAAAATCCGAACAGCGCGGCTCCGTCCTCTTTGACTGCGAGATATGTGTAAAGAGTTGTTTCTTTTCCCTCGGCAAGCGAGTTAGCCGTATATGCGGAAACAACCGTTTCATATCCTATGCCGCCCGTTTCAATGACGGCGGTATTATCTCTCTTTTCGGTTATCGTACCTTTTATGTATGCGTACATGTCACTTTACCTCTCGTTTGCTCGCTCCTGACATATTGGCGTGGCAAATGGCTGCGGCAAGCGCGTCCGCCGCGTCGTCCGGCTTCGGTACGGACGCGAGGCGCAGTACCATTCTTACCATATATTGCATCTGATGCTTGTCCGCTCTGCCGTTGCCCGTCAGCGCCTGTTTTATCTGAAGCGGCGTGTATTCGTAAAGTCTGCCGCATTTTTTGACGGCGTTAAGAAGAATGACTCCTCTCGCGTGCGCGACTTTTATTCCTGTGGTTATGTTGGTATTGAAAAACAACTCCTCAACGGATACGCAGTCGGGCGAAAATTTATCCATGATGGATGTCATTGCTTCGTCAATCATGGCGAGCCGTACCGCTATTATTTCGTCGGGCGGGGTTTTGATTACGCCGTAATCCACAGTGTTGAGTCCTTTTGCCGTTTTTTCGACGACGCCGTAACCTGTCGTGGCGTACCCGGGGTCTATTCCCAAAATTATCAAAATACACTCCAAACAGTTGATTATTTATGCAATAAGTAGTATAATTATACTCGGTTTTCGGGGCATCCGTTTGCTGCCGTTCACCATACATAATATAATAAATCGCATCGAAAAGTCAAGTGATTGACATTTGAAAGGAGTGCATATGAAAGATAAGATCATTCTTGCTTATTCCGGCGGATTGGATACGACCGCAATCATTCCGTGGCTTAAGGAAAATTACGATTATGACGTCGTCTGCGCATGCATAGACTGCGGACAGGCGGAAGAACTCGACGGTCTTGAAGAGCGTGCTCTTTCGACGGGCGCGAGCAAATGCTATATCGTGAACGTAGTCGACGAACTTTGCGAAGATTATATCATGCCCTGCGTAAAGGCGGGTGCCGTATACGAGCATAAATATCTGCTCGGAACGTCGATGGCGCGCCCGCTTATAGCCAAGAAACTCGTGGAGATTGCCCGCAAGGAAGGCGCGGTTGCAATTTGTCACGGCGCTACGGGAAAAGGCAACGATCAGATTCGCTTCGAACTCGGAATCAAAGCGCTTGCTCCCGACCTGAAAATAATTGCGGCATGGCGCAGCGACAAGTGGAAGATGAATTCCCGCGAGGAGGAAATAGAATATTGCCGCAGACACGGTATCAATCTTCCCTTCTCCGCCGATTCGTCTTACAGCCGCGATCGTAACATATGGCATATAAGTCACGAGGGAC
>CASEMM010000060.1 GCA_949289095.1 uncultured Eubacteriales bacterium
GTCGCCGCCGTTCGATCCGTACCACGAGTACAGCAACGCTCCGTCTTTGTCGATGAGCGCGGCTTTGGTCGTGGTCGAGCCGGCGTCTATGCCGAGATAGCATGCGCCATGATGCTCTTTGATGTCCGCAAAAGGAATGAATGTTTTTGCGTGGCGGGCACGGAACGCTTCCAGCTCTTCCGGCGATGTGAACAGCGGACGCAGCCGCTGCACTTCATGACTCTCCATGGATTGCAGCTTTTCGAGATCCGCGCGTATATCCGCCGCCGTGAATGTCTTTTTCGCGGAAAGCGCCGCGCCCATGGCGTTGAATACCTGCGCGTTTTCGGGGAATATGGCTTCGTCGGGTTTGAGCGTCTCCGTAAAGCGTTTGCCGAGTTCGCTGAGGAAGAACAGCGGACCGCCGAGGAACGCGACGTGACCGCGTATCGGTTTACCGCACGCAAGTCCGGAAATTGTCTGATTTACGACGGACTGTAATACGCTTGCGGCAATGTCCTCTTTCGCAGCTCCGTCGTTGATGAGCGGCTGAATATCGGACTTTGCGAAAACGCCGCAACGCGAAGCGATGGGGTATATGGTTTTGTAACCCTTTGCAAACTCGTTGAGCCCTCCCGCATCCGTACCGAGAAGACTTGCCATCTGATCTATGAAAGCGCCCGTGCCTCCCGCGCATGAACCGTTCATGCGCTGTTCGACGCCGCCTTTGAGATAGGTTATCTTCGCATCTTCGCCGCCCAGTTCTATCGCGACGTCCGTCTGCGGTATATATTTGCGGATGGACTCTATGCCGGCAATGACTTCCTGAATGAACGGTATGCCAAGCCAGCCGGAAACGGATATGCCGCCGCTGCCGGTAACGGCAAGGGCAAATCTGTCGTATTTTTGTATAGCGCGAGAAAGCACCGTGTATATAGTGGATTTAATGTCGGAATAATGCCTGTCATAGCTTGAATAAAGCAGTTTTCCCTGTTCGTCTATGACAGCGGTTTTGATGGTGGTCGAGCCGACGTCAAGACCAATTCGATACTTTTCCATGTCGTGAAGATGATCTCCCGTGTAAAAAATATTATTCTCTGTTATGATATACGGTAAAGTTAAACTTTCCATTAAAAAGGGCGCGCGCGTCAGCCGCCCGTTCTTTAAATTATACAACATTTGCGCGTCATATGCAAGCGGAATGTTTTCCCTGATTGACATTAACCGCGTGCCGTGATATAATGCATCCATGAAAAGCGCCCGGACAAAGACATTGCTGCGCGGTTTGCGCCGAAATACGGCAAAACTGCTTTCGGTAGCCGTGGTCGTCATGGCGTTCGCGCTGCTGCTGTGCGTGTTTGTCATATACAATCTGACCAATATGAATACAGGAGAACGCATGCGCGAAATAGCGACGCTCAAGGTTCTCGGATATACGGAGCGCGAGGTCGCCGCATACATTTACCGCGAAATACTCGTAATGGCAATCATCGGCACGATACTCGGCGTAGCTGCCGGATGCGGGCTTATATGTTTCGTTCTCGCTTATCTCGATTTCGGTTCGTTTGCAGACGTCGCATGGTGGTCGTATCTGTTATCCGCCGTGCTCGTGCTTGTATTCGTGGGAATAGTGGATCTTTTGCTCATGCCGAAGATCCGTTCGGTAGGAATGACGGAATCGCTTAAATCCGTGGAGTGACGGTTGCCGATTGCATGCGTACGATGACGAAAGGAGAAAAGCCCGTGGATGAGCGGTTGAAAAAACAGCTTGCGTTTATTCTGGAAGCGGATAAGACGAAAAATGTTTTCAGGCAGACGCATTTGTCGGGTCACGGCAGGAGAGAAAACGACGCGGAGCACTCGTGGCATACTGCGCTTATGGCATATCTGCTCGGAGAGTATGCGAACGAGCGGATAGACGTTGCAAGAGTAATGCTCATGTGTATTGTGCACGATATAGTGGAGATTGACGCCGGCGACACTTATGCGTATGACGCGGACGGTTTAAGTACGCAGAAGGCAAGGGAAGACGCTGCTAAAATGCGCATTTTTTCTCTGCTTCCGGAAGATCAGGCAAATGAACTCATTTCCGTATTCAATGAGTTCGAGGCGAATGAAACGGCGGACGCGCGTTTTGCTCACGCAATGGACAATCTGCAGCCCTTGCTGCTCAATGACAGCAACGGCGGCGGGGACTGGAAAGCACACGGGGTTACTGCGGAGCAGGTATACGGCAGACAGCGTATTACCGCGCTCGGCTCGGAAAAACTGTTTGCGGTTGCAGACGGCATAATCCGTGAAAATATAGGGAAGGGCAATCTGCCTGAAAGCGGCGGTTCGGATGCGTCCGATAATAAGAAAAAGACGCATGCGCGTCGAAAAAACAGCGTATAAAAGGCACGGAATGTTTGACAAACGCCCGATGCGTATGTTATAATCCTAATTGTTATGCGGTTGTGGCGGAATTGGCAGACGCGCAGGTTTCAGGTTCCTGTGGGCGACCGTGCAGGTTCAACTCCTGTCAACCGCACCAAGATAAAAAGTCGACATTTTCTGAAAACAGAAGGTGTCGACTTTTCATATTTTAAAAAATATGCTATAATAATTAAATAAGAAGCCGGGAAAATGAACAACACAAAACAAGTAAGA
>CASEMM010000061.1 GCA_949289095.1 uncultured Eubacteriales bacterium
CGGTCTGCGTTTGCTCTTGCTCCTTCTGCGTTCTGCCATGAGTCCTTCAGCTCCTTCGGTCAGATATATGTGCTCCCAGTCCTTTATGGTATGATGCCCGGTTATACAGTACTTTCGGGCTGTTTCTTCATACCCTAATTCATTATCCAGCATATCTATTATAACAGATAATTTGAATTCAGGCGAGTACTTTGTGTTATATTTCTTTTCCTTTGACATAAAATATGCACCTCCAAAAGTCTGTCCAACTTTTGGGGTGCATTTCAGAAGGGGGTTTCCCCTGCACCCCTTCCTCCAAGAAACTTAAAATTCTTATATGTCGGGGAAGTGACGTCGCAGATTGTCAAGTCAGGTGCAACACTGTGTTAGCGGTTTTTCCCCGCACCCCTTCCTCCGAGAAACTTAAAATCCTTATATGTTGGGGGAGTGACGCCGCAGATTGTCAAGTCAGGTGCAAAACTTTGTCAGCGGTTTTTCCCCGCACCCCTTCCTCCGAGAAACTTAAAATCCTTATATGTCGGGGGAGTGACGCCGCAGATTGTCAAGTTAAGTGCAACACTTTGTTGGCGGCTTTCCCTGCATCCCTTCCTCCGAGAAACTTAAAATCCTTATATGGGGAGGGTGCTGCCGTTTCGATGTGAGTGGTGTGCCACAGCGTTAAACATGCTCCGCGGATTTTTGTCGCTTGGGCGGGCAATGCGGGGTTGAAAGCGGGCGTAAAAACCGTGATGGTTTTGTGAAATTGCTAATTTGTGTAAGAAATGCAATGTAAGTGTGCAAAAAACGCTATTGATTTTTAGCGTAGGGGGGGGGGTAAAATATAGGTGGACGCATTGCGCTTCGAAAATCAGGCAATGCGCCAAGGAGGAAGTGTTATGGGAGTAAGAAAAAGAGCGATAGCCGTTTTATGCGCTGTTTTGCTCGCATTTTTCGTTATGCTGCCGTTTGCCGCTTGCGGTGATTCGCAAGATGACGGCGGTAGCGGCGGCGTCACGGAAAAACCTACGGGAAGCGTCGAGCAGGATCTCAGTATGTTCGATACGATCCCGCATTATGAAGTGGAGCCGCTCGTGGTTTACACGCTTACGATAAGCGGTGACAACGCCACGTTTGCGGACGGATCTAAAAGCGTCAGTATTGTGGAAGATACGCTTCTTCCCGCTGTTGTTTGCACAAAGGACGGTGAATATGTGACGGGGGTGAAGTATATCGGTACGGGCAAGGAAGTCAAAGATTATCGCTTCCGCATGCCTGCCGAAGATACGACGATAGAGATCATCACAAGCAATGAGAAGCCGCCGTATTTTGCCGAGCTGAGTCCGGGTACGAACGGATTCGATTATAACAGTTCGGGTGACGATTCGCCGTGGGAGGAAGTCGCGTCTGCGATTGAAGCAAATTCTCCGTTTACGATGAACGCCGAATACGATATAGAAGTGATCAAAACGGGAACGGATATCGACGGTAACGGCAGCGACGACTTTTTGCGCGGCAATGTGCTGGAGATAAGCGGAGTTGCGGGTAATTTCGCACGAATGCTCACGAGCGCGGGCGATTTCGGCAGCGAAGAGGGCATCGTCGCCGGAGAAACATATACGTTTACATATAACTTCGAAAACTTCGGCAAGAACGAGATATCCTTCCGTATGTATCAGACGCAGACGACTATCAGACTCGACGATACCGGCGACAGGAGAGCGGCAACGGCAGTGAATGCCGGCAGAACGATAACGCTCGGAGCGGGTGAATCCGCCTCTTACAATATATCGTTTACCGCCGACGTTGAAAATAACAACATAATTCCCGTTCTCGAACTGCGCTCGACGTTCAAAAAAGAAAAGCTCGGTATCGCGATCGCAAAAGAAAACAAAGATCTTTCCTGTACTCACGAAATCGCGAAGATCGATGCGGAAGACGGTGATTGCGGAAGAGCGGGTAACGTTGAATATTACGGGTGCGCGCTGTGCGGCGGTATGTGGTCGGACGCGGAGGGACAGAATCCCGTTGCCATGACAGACGTAACGGTCAAAAAGGAGCATACTACGGGCGAGCAATACGGAGGCATAGGTCAGGAAACGCACCGCGATAAGTGCAGCGTGTGCGGCGGCGTGGTCGGCGACGCCGTTGCGCATGAACTTCGATATGTGGTAATCGAAGAGCCTACGCAGGAGTCCGACGGGCGCAGTGAGGAAAAATGCGTTAAATGCGGATATGCGACTGGAAATGAAATGACGCTGACATACGACGACTATTATAACATGGTCGGCGTTTACGGAACGGAAGTGTCCGTTGCCAATTCCATGGGAGCGGGACTTCCCGACGAAATTGCGGCGTTGCTGGACGACGAATTCTTCGATACCGAAACGATGACGGTATACACGAAGAGCGACTTTGCCATGCCGGATCGCGACGTAACGCTGCGCAATTTCGACGAACCTATCGGAACCGGGATATTGCCTCTCGAAAAGAAGTGCGGCAGCGGTGACGCCGGACCTCATTGTTATGACGGTTGTAAGACAGAGTTGAAAAGCCGTGAAGATACTGCCGTCGTTACAGAGGACGGACGTGCCTTAAAGGGCAGGGAAATGACGTTTACGAATCTGGGGGGAGTCTTCCGCATAGACGCTAACTACACTCCCGATGAGCAGACGCTCAGTGTGGACGGTATGGTTTTCCACTTGACGATACAGAACAGGACGAATGCGGCGATCACGTTCGGAGTGGGGCAGGTTAACAGCACCAACAAAAAAGTGGACGGCGCATACGTCGACAATGTCACTTTGCAGCCCGGCGAAACAAAGACATTTACGATTACGTTCCCGGACGGCAAAGGGTGGACAAATGCAAATGCGCTTACGTTGTTTGATTTTGCGGACGGAATGCCTTCCGAAGTGACGATAGCGATGGCGCTCTCTTACGAGCCCAAGGCATAGGAGAAACGGCAATGAACTTCATAAAGAGATATTTTGAAAACAGGAATATCGCGTTCTTCATTGCGCTCGCGGTTGCCGTGGCGGCAATAATAACGTCGATAGTATACGCCGCGTTGTGGACGGACGGCATAAGATCGGTCGGAACTCTGATCCTGATGATAGTCGGTGCGCTTGCATTCGTCGGCTTATCCGCGGTCAATGCTCGGACGGGCGCCGCCGTAATGGCGGTATGCGACTGGGTGGCGTTGGGGCTGTACATATACTCGGTATACAACTATGTGTTCTCGCGCGCAATATCCGGGTTGGACTTTTCCGATCCGACGATGCAGAAAATAATCGCGTTCGCGGTCGTTACGGTGGTATTGACCATACTTTCCAACGTATTCGCATGGACGCCGCTTTGCAAAAAGAATAAGAATGCCGTATCGGACGCGACGACGGCAACGGAGGTGGAAAATGGAAAAATCTGATAAAACGGCAAAGGTGTTCTTTGTATCACGGATATTGTTCAATATTTTTGCGGTACTGCTCGTTCTCGTGAATGTGATCGGCGTAATATGCGGAAATATGGAAAGATTCATAACCGATATGGTGTTCGGAGGATATCAGACGATAACGGAATTTTCCGAGGACAGCATTGTTTTTAATTCCGATTATAACAGTGTCAGACAGGTCAAGGCCGCGTCGCTCAACGTGTGTAACGCTTCGGCGAGCGAAGGCGCAGTGCTGCTTAAAAACGACGGAGTGCTTCCTCTCGCACAGGGCAGCAAGCTGAACCTTTACAGCATATCATCCGTTCAGCCGCTTTACGGCGGCGGTGGCGGCGCGATCGTATGCAATTTTGCGGAACAGGATAAGGTGTATTTCACTGACGGGCTGGAAGCCGCGGGACTTACATACAACGAGGACCTTTATGACTGGTACGACGGACAGTGGGGAACATACGGCAGGAAGAACGCAGTCGGAAACGGAAAGGTCGCAACGATAGACGAAGTGCCGTGGAATGTCATAGACGCAAGCGCGAAAACGCAGAAAGCGGACGTCGGCGTGTTCGTGCTCAGCCGTTCCGGCAGAGAGGGGGTGGACCTCGCGGATTCGTATCTGCGCCTTGACGACAACGAAAAGTCGGTGCTCGCCGGAATGAAAGCGGAAAAGGACAAGGGTACGTTCTCCAAGATACTCCTTCTTCTGAACACGGCGAATCAGGTAAACCTCGATTTCCTCCGAACGGACGAATACGGGATTGACGCCGTGCTTTGGATGGGACTGCCGGGAACGAGCGGAGTATACGGCATATGCGATATTCTTGCGGGGTACGTCACTCCGTCGGGAAAGCTGCCGGATACATGGTATAACGACATTTCCTATGATCCCACAACGGCGAACTACGGCGACTTCAAGCATGCAAACGACGGACTTCCGTATGTCGTTTACCAAGAGGGCGTGTATCTCGGTTATCGCTATGCCGAAACGCGTTACGAAGACGTGGTAACGAAGCGTCCTCGTGCGGGGGAATTCGATTACGAGGCGAACGTGCAATACCCGTTCGGTTACGGAATGTCATACACGACATTCGGGTATTCGAATTACTCTTACGATTACGACTCGGCTGCGGATGAATATGTCTTTAACGTGACGGTGAAGAACACGGGCGACGATTATGCGGGCAAGGAAGTGGTTGAGCTGTATCTGCAAAAACCTTATACCGATTATTCCGTGGAAAACAATATCGAAGTCGCGTCCGTTGAACTCGTCGGTTTTGCAAAGACGAAAAAACTCACGCCCGACGAATCGCAGACTGTGGAAATCCGTGTACCGGGCAAGTCGCTTGCGGTTTACGACGCATACGGAGCCGGTACATATTATCTCGAATCGGGCGACTACTATTTCGCAATCGGAAACGGCGCGCACGAGGCTGTGAACAACATACTTGCCGATAAGGGAAAAACGACAGCGGACGGTATGACGGAAAACGGCGATGCCGCACTCGTCATAAAACATTCGGTTGCGGCGCCGTCGGCGACGCGCTACTCCGTCGTAACGACGAACGGAGAGGAAACGGAAGTGCACAATCTGTTCGATTACAGCGATATCAATCGTCTGAATGACGGTGTGAATTCCGTGCAGTATTATTCCCGTAACGATTGGGAGGGAACGTTGCCTGCGCTCGGACCCGACGGAAAATACAATGCGTCCATGCACGCGGTTATCAACGGCTCCGACAAGATAACCGAACAGCACACGACGGATAACGGAAACGCCATTCTCAAAAAGGACGAGAACGGCAATGACAGGGTATATAAACTCGAAGAGGTAATGGACGACGGCAGAGAATACCCGAAATATAACGTCAAAAACGATATTCAATGGCAGGATATGCGCATGAGCGCGGAAACGGGCGAACTCATTCCGTATGACGATCCCAAGTGGCAGGACTGCCTCGATCAGCTGTCGTGGGAGCAGACATGCACGATAGTGCTGAACGGTCTTCGTTCCACCGCTTTTGCGGAAAACGAGGAAACGGGCTTCGTGTATCCGGGCACTTACGATCCCAACGGACCGACGGGCGTCATGCAGGAAGGCTGGGGAATATACGGCAACACTCTCGGCACGAACGGCTTTGCCAATCTCTATAACGATCAGGATAAGAACGAAAACATAGTCGGATATCCTTGTCCGTCCATGACCGCGGCGACGTTCAATACCGAACTTTATGAAGCGGTCGGGCGTTCGATGGGTGAGGAAGCGCTCTGGTCGGGAATAAACGGCGTGTATGCGTTTACGGTCAATCTCCATCGCAACGCGCGTCACGGCAGAGCATGCGAATCGTTCAGCGAGGACAGTACTCTTTCGGGCATGGCTGCGGCGTATATGTCCGCGGGCTGCCGTGAGAAGGGACTAAACGTCTATACCAAGCACATAGTGCTTAACGAGCAGGAAGTCAATCGATGCGACCCCATTCCCCACGAATCGTGGATAAGTGAACAGGCGCTGCGCGAAGTGTATCTTAAACCGTACGACATGGCGATAAGAATAGGCGGGGCAAGAAACGTGATGACGAGTCTTGCGCGTGTGGGCGCCGTATGGAGCGGTCACAGCCGCAACCTTATGACGGACTGGCTGCGCGGAGAAGCGGGACTCGAAGGCAGCGCGGTAACCGACTGGTATATGAGCGCGTATATGAGCATAAAGGGCGGCATACTTTGCGGACAGGATTTCCCCGACGGCAACTGGTTGCAGGGCGAGCTTGACTTCGCGGAAGGCGGCGGCGCTTCCGCCGTCGCATGGGCGATGAGAGAGGCTGCTCACAGGATAATGTATTCGTCCGTGCAAGGCAACCGCGTCAACGGTCTTGCCGCAGGCACCGCGATTAACATAACCGTGCTTACGCCCACATGGGTCAAAGTCAAAAACGGCATAATGATCGCAGTTAATATACTCGGAGGCGCGGCGGTAGTGCTGTTTGCGGTGTCCGCAGTGCTGTATGCGGTCAGGCGTTCGAAGAACGGCAAAAGCGTGAGTTAGCCTAAAAAGCAGTCCCGCGGCATAATCATGACAATCCCATATAAGCGGACCGTAAGGTCCGGACCCATCGTAATCGTACAGCCGCGCTTTATACGCGGCTGTACGGATTTTGTCTGAAAAGGGAAAACGGAAAGCGTACGCTTTCCGTTTTCCGTGCGGCGTTTGCCGCAATTTCAGGCAGTTATCTGCCTTTGACGGCTTTGGCCGAAGACGATTTTGCCTTTGCACTGTTCGTGCGGGCGGTCGTTGCTTTCGCGGAAGTTGCGCGGGAAGCAGCCGCCTTTGCCGACGTGCGATTGGTCGTTTTTGCACCGCAGTTCTGTGCGCTTTTCGCCGAAGTGCGCGACGTCGTCTTTGCTCCGCAGTTCTTTGCGCTTTTTGCACAGCGCGAGGTCTTGCCGGTAGTTGCCATGAATTTCACCTCCCTTTATCCGTATTATGAACGGTGCGGGAAATATCTACGCAGCGAAAGACAAGTAAATATTTGACAGACGCGCGAAAAAACGCAGAAAAACCGTTGCGGTTTGGCGCGCAATATGGTAAAATTATAACGTTAAGGGCGGTTCGGGGGCTGCCCGAATTCGGACGAACGCGAAAAAGAGATTTTATATGGAGGATAATATGCAGTTTTCCAAAGAAGTAGAAAGAATGGTCTGCGTCGCAAAAGGACCGAAGCACGGTCCCGCACCCATTCCCGAAGAAGGCAAATGGGTGCAGGCGTATAAGATCGAGGACATCAACGGCTATACGCACGGCGTCGGCTGGTGCGCGCCGCAGCAGGGTGCGTGCAAGCTCAGCCTCAACGTCAAGGGCGGCATTATCCGCGAAGCTCTCGTCGAAACGATCGGCTGCTCCGGCATGACGCATTCTGCGGCAATGGCGGGCGAGATTCTTCCCGGCAAGACTATACTCGAGGCTCTCAACACCGACCTCGTGTGCGATGCGATCAATACCGCGATGCGCGAGTTGTTCCTGCAGATAGTCTACGGCAGAACGCAGTCCGCGTTCTCGGACGACGGTCTTGTCATCGGCGCGGGACTCGAAGACCTCGGCAAAGGCGAGCGTTCCATGACGGGTACGATATACGGCACCGAATCCAAGGGCGTCCGCTATCTCGAACTCACGGAGGGTTATATAACCAGAATGGCTCTCGACAAGGACAATCAGGTTATCGGCTACGAGTACATCAAGCTGGGCGTTATGCTCGATAAGATCAAGGCGGGCATGAGCGCGGACGAGGCTCTGAAGAGCGCTACCGGACCTTACGGCAGATTCACCGAGGAAGAGGGCGCGGTGAAGTTCAGCGACCCCCGCCATGAATAAGGAGGACAAAATGGCTGTAACTTTCGAAGGATATGAGAGAAGAGAGGCTAAAACCTCCGAGATAATGAAAAAATACGGCATCGACGGATTCGAGGACGCGCTTAAAATATGCACGGACAAGGGCTTTAATCCGTACGAAATCACGCAGGGCATACAGAATATCTGTTTCGAGAATGCGAAGTGGGCGTACACGCTCGGCTGCGCGATCGCGATAAAGAAGGGCTGCACGCGCGCCGCGGACGCTGCCCGCGCGATAGGCGAGGGACTTCAGGCGTTCTGCATACCCGGTTCGGTCGCGGAACAGCGTAAAGTCGGACTCGGACACGGCAACCTTGCGGCGATGCTGCTCGAAGAAGAAACGGAATGTTTCTGTTTCCTTGCTGGGCATGAGTCTTTCGCCGCCGCCGAAGGCGCTATAGGCATTGCGAAGAGCGCCAATAAGGTCCGTAAGACGCCGCTTCGCGTCATTCTCAACGGACTCGGCAAGGACGCCGCTATGATCATCTCCCGCATCAACGGTTTCACATATGTGCAGACGAAGATGGACTACTTCAACGACAAGGTGGAGATAGTCAAGGAAACGCCGTATTCGACGGGTGAGCGCGCCAAGGTTCGCTGCTACGGCGCCGACGACGTACGCGAAGGCGTTAAAATCATGTGGCTGGAAAAGGTGGGCGTCTCCATCACCGGTAACTCCACCAACCCGACGAGATTCCAGCATCCCGTTGCGGGTACCTATAAAAAAGAGTGCAACGAAGCGGGCGTCAAGTACTTCTCCGTCGCTTCGGGCGGCGGCACGGGCCGTACCCTTCATCCGGATAATATGGCGGCGGGTCCCGCTTCCTACGGCATGACGGACACGATGGGCAGAATGCACTCGGACGCGCAGTTCGCGGGTTCGTCGTCGGTTCCCGCGCACGTCGAGATGATGGGACTCATCGGCATGGGCAACAACCCCATGGTCGGAGCTTCCGTCTCCTGCGCTGTTGCGGTGGAAGAGGCAATGAAAAAATAACCGGCGGCATTGCGCCGGCATGGCAACGGGCGGACCGAAAGTCCGCCCGTTTTGTGTGCCGTTCTGCAAACTACGCCTGCGCGATTACGCTGAAAATAAAGGTAAGGTTGTTTTTGCGATTTGCGGGACACGACGGCTTATCCTCAAAAGCGGCGGCAGAGTACCTGCCGCCGCTTTCATATACGATCGCGTCGCGTTCTGTCCGGCAGGTTTGCTTTTTAAGCGCATTCCCGCTTTCCGGAATGACACCGGCAACGCCGCAGGGTGTTTACCTGCGCGCGTCGGAGGGCTGTAATTTTTCGGAGAATGAGAGGAAATCATCAGAAGTTCCCGAAAAGTCGGGCGATGTTTCGCCGTCGGCGGGAATCGGCGTGTCGGTGAGGTAATATGCGGACATGCCCGCCGCTTTTCCCGCGGCGACATCCTCTCCGAAATCGTTGCCGACGATGAGCGTTTCGGACGGACTTATGCCGAGACGGCGCAGCGTTTCCGTGTAATACATCGGATTGGGTTTCGCATATCCGCTCGTTTCGTATGAAGTGACGAAGTCGAAATCGGCGGGATCGTAGCCGCCGCAGCGCAGGCGGAAAAGCAGCGCGGCGAGAGGAAAAACCGGATTGGTGGTGACAATGAGTTTAATGCCCTTTGCTTTGAGCGCGCTTACCGCGTTTATCATTGCGGGTTTTTGTTTTATGACGGACGCGACGGCCGTATAGCCGTTTTCGTAGAATTCCGTCATAACGCGCTCGAACTCGTCCATCGGCATCGGTATGCGCGGTTTTGCATATTCGAAAAACGCCTCGCGGTTGGTGCGGCTGCCGTCATTGTCTGTCATGACCTGTGCGCCGCTTATTGCGACTTTTGCGATTATGCCGCCGAGCGGTTCTCCGAACGCGTCCCTGATCGCTTTGACGTATACGGGGACGAATACTTTCGCGTTGCAGTCTATCAGCGTGCCGTCCATATCGAACATTATGTTTTTTATCATAAGACCTTCCTTGCTCGCGTATTACGGCTATTATACCATCATCCGTCGCATTAATCTATCGTTTTTGCGCCGCGCGCATAAATTTGTGCAGCCGCTTGACACATTCTTCGCCGCATAGTATAATATATATAAATCGTTGCGGTAAAACCGCAGCCGGGGAGAAATATCATGAGAAGGTTTATTAACGAAAAGAAAGGGAAGGAATGGACGATAGAAATCGTCGACGCGGCGGACGGAACGAAGGAAGTCCGTACCCGCAGCGGTAAGATCGGCGAACAGGGCGTGCTCGGAACGCGCGGCGTGCCTACTGCCGAGGCTGCCGAAAAGAAAGCCGCTGAACTGATCGCGCAGCAGCTTAAAAAGGGTTATGTCGAAACGGAAGCTCCGGCGGAGAACGGGAGCGCGGACGAATCCGGAGAAAAACAGGAAAACTGAACGGCGGAAACGGCGCGGCTTTCATCGCCGCGCCGCCTGCAAATCATTATGGACGGAAAACAGCGATTTCTCGAAATATACGACGGTAAGATCGGACGCCGCGGAGCGGAAACGCTTCGCAACTATCTGCTCGATTCTGATTTTTTTGTCGCGCCCGCGAGCGGCAGATTCCACAACTGCCATAGGGGCGGTTTGTGCGAGCACAGCGTAAATGTCTATGAACAGCTTGTCCGCATTGCCGATGCGGAGTTCGGCGCGGAGCGTGCGGAAAAATTCACGGACGAAACGCTTGCCATATGCGGATTGCTTCACGACGTTTGCAAAATAGACTATTACAAAGAGGACTTCCGTAACGTCAAAAACGAAAACGGCGAATGGGAAAGGAAGCCGTACTATTCGAAAAACGAAGTGCTGCCGTACGGGCACGGCGAAAAATCCGTATACATAATAAACAGCTTTATGCAGCTGACTCGCGCAGAGGCTCTCGCAATAAACTGGCACATGGGCGGGTTCGACGTGCGCGTGCGCGGCGGCGATTACTCGATGAGCGAGGCGTATTCGCGTTATCCGCTCTGCGCGCTTCTTCACGCCGCCGATCTGCTTGCGACGTATCTTGACGAAGAGCGCGGAGCGTGACGGCGTATGCGCATAGCGCATGCTTTCGTGGCGGAACAGACGGCGGGATACCGAGATGCGTGCGCGCAGCGCCGTGATTTGCGTCTCGATGCAAAAACAGACCTTAAAATTAAGAGCAGTCAATTTCGTTAAATCGCTTGACTATTGTCCGTCTTTTTGATATATTATATAAGCTGTCGCGGACGGAGGTCCGTGGTGCGGATATCGTGGGGGTATAGCTCAGTTGGTAGAGCACCTGCCCTGCAAGCAGGGGGTCAAGAGTTCGAATCTCTTTACCTCCACCACTTTTATAGAGATATAGCTCAGTTGGTTAGAGCACCACCCTGATAAGGTGGGGGTCGGTGGTTCGAGTCCACTTATCTCTACCAAGCTAAAACACTTGCATTGCGCAAGTGTTTTTTTCACCGACCCCAAAATTAAAAAGGTGGGTGTGGGTCGGTGTGTAACTTCGCCTGACGGCTCGTGAATACGCCTTCGGCGCATTGACCGTGTCAGCTTCTTCGTCCGCACTTTTCCTCTTATCTCTCGAAAATGCTTGACACGGGCGGCGGAAAGGCAATAAAATAAAAGAACGGTAAATAATACATATACGCGCCGCGTTCGCTCGCGGTCCGGCAATCCGGCATACGCCCGTTGCTGCGAAAGATTTGTCGCGGACGGATTGAAAGCATGGTCTTGTCTGCGCTGTTCCGACGCCCGCAAATGGGGGGGGTAGAAATATATGATAAGAATAGCCATTTGCGAAGACGAACAGGAGGCGGCGGAGCTGTTTCGCAAAAACCTCGACAGGTACTCTTCCGAGTACGGTGTCGAGTTTTCCTTCACGCATTTTTGTAACGCGGTATCCTTTCTCGAAAACTACAAGCCCGTTTACGACATAGTGTTCATGGACATAAAGATGCCCGACATGAACGGCATGGATGCGGCGAAGCAGCTTCGCAAGCTGGATCCGTCGGTGATACTGATATTTCTCACCAATCTCGCGCAGTACGCGGTCAAGGGGTACGAGGTCAACGCGCTCGACTTTGTCATAAAGCCCATTTCCTATTACGTGCTCGTGCTCAAACTCGAACGCGCGCTGGACAGGCTTTCGAGCGAGCGCGGCACGGAA
>CASEMM010000062.1 GCA_949289095.1 uncultured Eubacteriales bacterium
CCGAGTTTCCACCGTGAAAGGGTGGTGTCTTAACCGCTTGACCATAGGGACTTGTGGTAGCGGTGGGTGGATTCGAACCGCCGACCAATCGGGTATGAACCGAGTACTCTAGCCAACTGAGCTACACCGCCATGCGTTAAAGCTTTGTTATTATACCAAACGCGGAAAAAAAACGCAAGCGTTTTTACGAGCATTTTACAAATGATTTCTTAAAATGACGGCAGCATTCCCATTGTCGCCGCGATTTTTCGCGCCCCTCACGAATCATTATCTCCGCCCGCCGTACGTCGAGAGCACGGGGCATTATTTCGCGTTCGTCTGCAACCTCTTCCCATCGCCCGGAATGCCGACCGATGAGCGCGCGTTTTTACCAACGGTACGCGCGCCGAGTGCACAGGCGACGCTCCGCAGACTTGCGGAGCGTCGCCCGAAGTTTATTTCGCTTTCCATGCGGTCTGTTCGAGAGTGAGCGACAGATCGCCGCAGGAGTATGTGACGGAAACCTTTGCCCCGCCGTATTCGGCGCTGTTAGCCAAATCTTTTGCGGAATTCAAACCGCTGTCCCCGAACGAACCGTCGGTTGCGTCATAAGGATTTCCGCTGTTAAGCGTATCGAAGTCCGACGAGCCGTCCTTGGAAAGTTTCAGCCATGCGGACGCCGAAACGCTCACGTTCGCGCTTGCGGCGATTTCTGAACTTATCGCGCCGTCGAAGCCGCACGTCCAGCTGCCGTTAATCGTCCATGTGCCCAAGAAATTGCTTGACTTTTTTGCTTCCGTTATCGTTACGGTGAGATCGGAGATCCACGCGGCATACACCTTTTCTCCGTTCAGTCCGGCTATCGACGCGACGTTCTGCCAGCCCGCAGCAGTCTTATGCCACCAGCCGAAGAAATTGCGCCCGTCGCTCGACGAGGTTTCGGAGAATGCGAAGTCCTCTTCCGCGCTGCCCGTCAGCGTAAACGCGCGGGTATATTCGCCGACGTCCGCGGTCATGCCGTCCGCCGCAAATTCGCTTGCGAGCGTGACGGTGACGGAGAGTATCGCTTCGACGGTCATGTCTCCGCCCACGAACTCCGCGTCCGTATCCCAGCCGACGAACTCATACCCCGCAACGGTGCAGTCGGGGAGCGCGAGCGCGTCGCCCTCCGCATACACCTGTTTCGTATAGACTTCTCCGAGCACGGTATACGTCACCACGCAGCCGTTCGCCGCCCACACGGCGGTAAGTCCGAGGTCGCGGGTCAGTCCGTTTATCGTTATATAAGGCGCGCCGTTTTCGTCCTCGTAACGCAGCAGCATTCCGCCGTCAGATTCCGTGCCCGTAGGCAGCGTCAGCTTATCTCCGTATGTATACGATATTTCATAGACGTATGCGCCGTCGGAAGACACGCAGGTCAGGTCGGGTATTTCGTATTCGCTCGTTATCGTCACCGTATAGACGTTGGGCGTTTCGTCTGCGGCGAGTATGAAGTCGCCGCTTGCCGTCGTCGGGATCTCTCCCCAGGAATACGTCACGCCGCCGTCGTTATACGGCGCGAGATCGGGAAGTTTCAGTGCGTTCAGAATATTGCCCGCTCCGTCGCGGATGAATTTCTGCGTGCCGACGATCGTCCCGCCGACGGAATATTTCACTTCGGACATATATCCTTCCGCATAGCCGCTTTCGGGAACGATTCCGCCGAACGCGTCGCCCGCCTCACCCGAAACGTCCTGCGTAACGTCGGAAGCATGACCCGCGTCCATGTCCGCGCCCGGATTTACATAGCCGAGCGATGCTTCGAGCGTAAGCAGCGAAGCGACTTTCGTGCCGACGTGCACGCTGCGAAGCATGCCGCCCGCGTCCGCGCCCAGCGTTACGGTGAGATCGGAGATCACTCCGTCCGTAAACGACGACAGATCTGTGACGAACACCCAGCTCTCCGAACCGTCGGCGGAAGGCGCATGGGAATACGACTTGATTATTGCGCCTATATCCGCACTGCCGCCGTTTCCGCTGCCGCCGCCCGTAAGCTGACCCGTTATCGTATCGGAAAAATTGAACATGAACGAAATCTGATTGAGCATATCGTCAAGGAACGCGTCCAGCGTCATCGCGCGGTAGATCACTATCGGCGTATCCAGCTGCGATTCTATGCCGAGAACGCCTTTGCTCGTCTGCGTGCGCTTCATATACACCATGCCGCCGTCTATCGTCAGATCGAGCACAGTGTCTCCGTTGAACACCGCGATGAAATAATTGACGGTTATGCGCGCGTTCACCGCAACGGAGAAGTCGTCGCGGACGTATACGGAAGCGGCAATGCCTATGGAAGTCAGGTCTATCGAGCCCAGCGAACCAAGATCCGCCGAACCCGTCGCCGAACCGGACAGATAATAGTAGTCGTTGAGTTCCGCAAGCTCGCCGTTTCCGCCGTCCGCGGGCACGGTGACGGAATTCATGAGGACTTCGGCAAGGTCTGCTATCGACGAGAAATCCGTATAAGCGTCTGCGGACGCGGGCGCGGACACCCCGTGCGTGCCGCCCGCTTTAAGCGTCACTTCCAGTCCCGCTCCGGTGAGAGCAAGCGAGCTGTTTGCCGCGTCTATCGTTATGCCGCTCACGTCCGAACCTCCGCCCGACTGCGAACCGAAGCTGCCTCCGAATATGCCGACGATGAACTCCGCCCACTCGCGCGCGGATTTGATCCCCGCTATATCCGAATTTATAGCGTCGTGCACGCCGCCGAGAAGATCGGCGACAAACTCGAATCCGCCGCGTCCGCCGCCCACGCCGACGAGCGACGCGATGACGGGCATGACTTCGCGGGCGGTATCCGCGAGAGAGGAGAGCGTGAACACCACGCGCAGAGGCTGCGCGTCCGCGCTCACGCTTTCGGGGAAATACGCGCTCTCATCGAAACCGACGAGAGAGAAATACACATACACGCTGCCGCCGACAAGGCGCAGCTGCAGATAATAGGGCGCGCCGTCCGCCGTTACGACGGCGTCCGCGGAAAGTTCGAGGTCTATGCCGCTCTCCGCGCGCACGAGCCGCACTTCGCCACCCAGTTCAGCCGTCGTACCGCCTTTTTCCAGGGACAGCGCGACGGATATGTATTCGCTGTCCGCCAGCCTCATATACGCTTCGAGCACGAATTCGAGCGCATTGGAGCAGAACGTCACGTCGGAAAAATCCACTTCCGTTCTTTCGCCGGCGGCGACGGACGCAGCCGCGTTTTGCAGCATGATCCCGGCGAAACGCACCGTACCTTCCGCCGAAATACCGCCGTCTCCGTACGACACTTCCGCATCGGCTCCAAATCCCGCAAGCAGCGAGGACAGGTCGGCGGTAAACGCTATCGAGCCGTCTCCCGCGGCGAGCAGACGCAGATCCGCAAGCAGAGCGGCTATATCCAGCTGAGAGAATATGCCGCCTTCGGCGCCGCCCTCGAAGAGTTTGCCGAAAGCGTCCGTCATATCGCCGATGTCTTCCTCGGATATTTTCATTCCCGCGTTTCCGACGGCAAACGTCAGACTGCCGTTCTCATACAGCAGACGCAGGGTATCCTCCCCCGCCGACGCTACTATCGCCACGCGCAGCCCGCCGTCAAGCGTTATGCTGCCGCAGAGCGTTATATCCGTACCGATATCTCCGGCTACCGCCGTTCCGTACGCGGAAATCGCAAGATGTTCCGCGGAAGCGAGCGCTTTTGCCGAATCGACGAATCCCATAATATCGTCCGGGGAAACAAGGACGTAATCCTCGTCCGCAGGCATGACGGGAGTTTCCTCCGTAGCCGCAATCGAAACGGAAACGCCGAACATTTCGGCAGTAAACGAGCCGAGCGCGATATCGTAAGCCGCCGTGATTTCCCCGGCGACGTCGCCGGCGTCGGGCAGGAACGCGCCGAGCAGCGCGCCGCCGTCCAGCGTCAGCGCAATGCCGTTCTCCGTCAGAGAAAGATTCTTTATTATATCGTCGAAGTTCAGGTCGAGCAGAGCGCCGATTATTCCGGAAATGTCCGGCGCTCCCTCCGGCATATCTGCAACGAGCAGGTCGAGCAGAGCTTCCGCCCACAGTCCGGCGTCCGCACGCACCTTTATGCCGCCCGCCGCAAGACGCAGTTCGCCGTCCGAATATGCGAACGTCACGACTATCGGGGTTTTGCCGTCAGGCGCGACCGTCACGCTGCCGGACAGCGCGGAGGACGCGAAATCGACAGTTGCCGCCGCCGTGACGGAGAAATCTCCGCCGTCATAATTTACGGATATATCCGCTTTTCCGCCCGCAAGCGCGATTACGGAATCTATCGTGGGCATGAGATCCGTTGCGGAAGCACGGTCAATCTCCGCAAACGCCGCGTCTGCGTCGCCCGGAGTAACGGACAGGAATATATCCGTTCCGAGCAAGCGGGCGGAGAGGGACACGGCAGTCCAGCTGACGCTTTCTTCCGTCTCCGCGAAATCGAACGTGAGCGGAAGCGAAACGTCGCCGAAAGCTATGCTCATGCTCACCCGCGCGACGCCGTCGCCGCGTTCAACCGTCGCGCTGCCCGCCGCGCTCTCGAACAAAGCGAGAATATCGAAGTCGCCCGCGCCGCCCATGCCGAGCGCCGCCATGAGATCCGAAACGCTCAGTTTGCCGAGAAAATCCTTATAGCGGACGTACGCCGTCATATCCGAAAGATCCAGTTCCGCATCGAGCCCGCCGAGCGAAAACCTCACGGAGACGGGCGAACCGTCCTTCATAGTGAGCAGCGCCCTGCCGTTCACCTTTCTTCCCGCAACCGTCGCTTCTATGTCGAACGCCGTCTTTTCGTCGGCAAGCACCGAACCAAAACCTTCCGCAAGGTAATCCGTTGCCGTGCGCTCTTCTTCCGCTTCCGATATGTCCGCATCTGCATATTTGCTGAAATACGACGCGTAAGCCGAAACGTCGACCGCGGCGGGATCGTACGAATAATCGATCGTAGTTTCGCCGAGAGTAGTAGCGTTGAACGGTCCCATGGAAGCCGAATAACGTTCGGATACGCTGACGCGCGTGACCGACCAGTCCGCCGTAAAACGCACCGTCATGTTGACGTACGTGAACTTCGGTTTGCCGCTCAGCCCGCCCATGGTAACCATCTGCGAAGCATAGTAATACGTGGACGTCGCCGGATCGAGCGAAAGCTCCATGACGTATTCGTCCCCGTCCTTTGCCGGCTCGGATGCGGAAAGCACCGTCTCTTCGGTAAGAACGTAATCGGAAAACTCCGTCGCCCACAGCCCGTACTTCTCCGTATACGTGTCCCTGTCCAGCACTTCATACGGCTCTCCGTCGTCCCACTCGGTGTTTCTGCCGTTCCACGTCGCGGGATCGTCCGATACGGACTTGCGCAGCACCGCTCTGCCGTCGCCGTAAAACTTCTGTAACGCAACGGGTTCGGGCGCGAAAGACGAATCGCTCCGGCTGAACGTCGTCGCTATGAGCACGCCGTCCGAATAATCCTTTCCGCCTGCCACATCCTGCCGCACTTCCACGCCGAAAGCGTTCGCCGTCACAACGGACGACGAATCGGTGTGATAGCAGTCGCGGGCCATCAGTCTGCCTATTATGTATCCCAGATTGTCGAGCGGCGTATGATCTTCGGGCGTCGTACCGTCATCCGGCGGGGTCATGCAGATACTAATGCTCGTCGCGGGACGGCGCGTTTCCACGCCCTCTTTCGCGTTGCACGCAAAAAACAGCACGGAAAGCACCGCCGCAACAAGCGCAAGACATGCGGCGAGCGTAACCAGTCTCCTCTTCTTTCCGTACTTCTTCTTAACCATTGCGACGCAGGCGTCGGCAGCGAAATCCGCAGATTCGTCGTCACGTTCATCCGCCGTAGCTCCGTCCCCTGCGCCGCCGCGCGCCGCGTCCTCTTCGTCCGCGGCAGAAACGGCCGGCGGCTCTTCGCCTCCGGACGGCTCGTCTGCCGCCGGATCGGCGGAGAACTCCCCGCTGTCCTCAGGTATGTTTTCCGACAAAACGTCGTCGCTTTCTTCCCCGCACGGAGAATCCCCGTCCGCGGAACCGAAACGGCGTTCCGTTTCCGATTTATTTTCGTTCATAAAAGTCCATCCTTGATTCCTTCCGAATAAACCGAAGGCATGTTCACACGCACATCACAAGCGTATCACAAATCCGTCACAATTTACGGCTTGTGACCATTATATTGCGCCGAATGCGAAATGTCAAACGATATTTGCCCGCATTAAAAAATTTTAATGTTTTCGTAATGTATCCGCAGCGTCAGCCGAAGGTATACCGACGCTATCCGCATATTTCCCGTCCGCGAATGCCGTGACGCGCATGCGACGAACAGCGGCTGTCAGTTTATTCTCAGACGATCCCCCCCCCTACGACGATGCCGTTTGCTTCCGGGAATAAACGGCTCCGTCACGCATCGTGCTGCTCATATGCGCAGTCACTCGCTCCGCAGCCGAAAACATGCAGCGTCCGTCCGCCGGACAGTAGCCCGGAATTCAATTGCCTGCCGTACCCCGTACCGCGCAAAACGTTTTGTTGCAATCGAGTATATCGCATAAATCAGGATCGATACTATTCCTACGTTTCAGACGTTTGAGTAAATCACGCGGGAAAAATAAAAGTCGATACAAAATTTCGGAAAAAGACGCTCAAAGTTATTGATTTTTCAAACCGGATATAGTATAATTATTTCTACGTTGCGCGGGCACACCGATGCGTCGTTTGCGCTCTGCCGTGTCAGATTCCGATTCGTTTTGCAGCCCGGCGCAGCGTCTGCCGGTTTCGGCATCCGAACGCATTGCTGCCTCGTATGGAAGCCCGGTTTCTGCAAATACATTCATTGTCCGGAAAATGTCGTGCAAAACAGACAGACCGGAGAAACCCTCAAAGCCGGTAAATCTTTCATATTCCGTTTCATGTTCCTTTCGCAACGCGCACTCGCCGCTCCGCGGCTCGGCTGAAGGTTCAAAAATACAAGCACGTCATTGGTAAAGAATAACAGGCAGTATTTACAGGGTCGCCGATTCCCTTCAAAATCGGTAAAAAACTTAATATGCTGCTATGGCTCAGTAGGTAGAGCACGTCCTTGGTAAGGACGAGGTCACCGGTTCAAGTCCGGTTAGCAGCTCCAAAATAAGCACGATCGATAACGGTCGTGCTTTTACTTTATACATACCATAAAAGGTGCTGCTATACTCGCTTACGCTCGTGGCGTTCGCCGCTGTCGCGGCTCGGCTGAGGGCTCAGAGGCACGAGCACGTCCTTGGTAAGGACGAGGTCACCGGTTCGAATCCGGTTAGCAGCTCCAGACGAAAAGGAACGGTCAAAGTGCCGTTCCTTTTCGTCTGCACTCGATTTTCGAACCGGTGACCGAGTCCGTACTCGGATTTGCGCAGCAAATCGACGAGGCGCGTAGCGTTAAGAAAACAGGACTCAATGTCCTGTTTTTAGCGAAGCGGGGAGCAATTTACAATTGCGACCGGGCACCGGTTCAAGTCCGGTTAGCAGCTCCAAAAAACCACCACATATGGTGGTTTTTCTTTTGTTGTCAGGGTGAATTATACTATTAAGTGCAACAGTGGAGAGAAAAAAGGAGTTCATACAAATCTGTGGTAAAATAGGGTTGCGAAACAAATTTTACTGCAAAGGAGATTTGTATGAACTACAAACATTTTACCATAGAAGAGCGTTG
>CASEMM010000063.1 GCA_949289095.1 uncultured Eubacteriales bacterium
CGTTTACCGCGGTAGGCTCCCTGTAAGGAATCTCGTAATATCTGTCGAAGCCGCGGAAATGGTCTATCCTGACGACGTCGAACAGCGAAAAGCATTTGCGCAGCCGCTGTTTCCACCACGCGTAGCCGTCCGCTTTCATGCGCTCCCAGTCATAAACCGGATTGCCCCAAAGCTGTCCCGTATCGCTGAACGCGTCCGGCGGACAGCCCGCAACCGTCACGGGACGGCGCTGAGAATCCAGTTTGACAAGCGACGGATGTTTCCAGCACTCGGAACTGTCGTACGCTATGTATATGGGAACGTCGCCTATTATTTTTATGCCGAGCGAACGGACGTATGTGCGCAGATCGTTCCACTGACGTATAAACTCATACTGCGCCCACTGCCAGAAAAGTATATCCTCTTCATGCAATGATACGAATTCGTTAACCGCGTCTTCCGTACAGAATTTAAGCGGATCTTCCCATTCGCACCACGGTTTTCCTCCGCGGCTGTCTTTGATCGCGCGGAACAGCGCATAGTCTGCGTATTCGCTCTTGCCTACAAACTCCGTAAAATCGCGGCAGCCTGCGTCAAAGCGGCCGAACGCCTTGCGCAGAACGTCGTAGCGCGTATGAAAAAGATGTTCGTAATTTATTCTCGATGACGGCGGAGTCTCGCAGGAGCGCAACTCATCTTCCGTCAGCAGACCTTCTTCCGCAAGCCTGTCGAGCGAAATGAAATATTCGTTTCCGGCGACAGAACAAAACGACTGGTACGGCGAATCGCCGTAGCCCGTCGGAACGAGCGGCAGAACCTGCCAGTAAGACTGACCCGCGCGGGAAAGAAAGTCTGCAAACGCATACGCTTCCTTTCCGAGCTGTCCGATCCCGTACCTACCCGGCAATGTCGCGATATGCATCAAGACTCCCGAACTTCTTTTCACAACATTCATTCCTTTTATGCCTTGTTATTTTATCATATATCCGCGTATCATGTCAAATAAATGATAAAAATTTATCGAATGAGTGCGCACACGGACGGACGCCGCGAAAAAGCGCGCCCGAATGCGCGGAATCGAACGGACGCGCGGCGGCGGACGCCGCTTAATTTAAGTTATTACGCGGTGACGGTACGGGCGGCACGGCGCGTCAGCAGACGGATAATCGCTTTCAGACCGGCTTCCGCCAGAACAGCAAGCACCACCGCCGCAACCACCCACGCAAACAGCGCGGGGGCTTCGAATACGAAATTCGATTTTGCGTAATAAATCTGTATGCCAATGCTGTGCAGCGAGTATGCGAGCGTTTCCGCGGTTATTACCGCTTTGAGATTCATGCCGAACGTCGCCGATACGGACGACAGCGCCTGCGGCATAATGAGCGGCAGATAGACGTATATTAAGCGATACGGAAAACTCGCGCCCGCCTCGTCCATCGCCTCTTCCAGCTCGCGCGGGATATTCTCCGTCGCGGAGCGCGTTTGCTCGTATATCACGGGAAAAACGAGCAGCAATCCTATGACGGAAGGCAGCGAGTTACTCCCCACCCATATGGCAAGCACGAGCGTTATCGCGGCAACGGGCACGGTACGCATAAACGCGTTGAGCGGTTTCATAACTGCGGCAAGCGCCTTATACTTCCCCGCGGTTATACCGATAACTATTCCGAGCACGAACGCCACAATAAACCCGATCAGGGCGCGAAGCAGACTCGCTCCGACCGAGCCCCAAAACGTGCCCGTACCGAGCAGCGACAGCAGCGCACGCATCGTCGCCGTAAACGTCGGAAGTATCGCTTCTATGCCTATGACGCGCGCAACAAGCTCCCATATTCCGAAGAATACGAGAGCCGCGCCTATGGCAATAAGCCAGTATCTGTTTCTGTAAAGAATGGACTTCATCAGACAAACAATTTATCGTCGCACGACGATCCCGTATTGGCAAGCAGAGCCTCGACGTCGCTCTTCGAATCCGCAGCGTTCTTATACGCGACGTTGAGCGTATCTTTGGCTTTGACTATAACTGCGGCTTTGAGGCTGAACCCTTCGATTCCTTCCGCCTTTTCCGCAACCGTCTGCGTATCCGACGCGAATTTCTCCACGCTCGATTTCACTCTCGCATTGACGGCTTCAACGAGTTCCGGATCGTCTTCCAATACGTCCGCGCGCACGAACATCCCCGCCATCGGAAACGCGTGACCTGTTATTTCCTCATAAATTTCGGATACCGAACCGAGCACCGTCAGCGAATGCCCCTGCTGTGCCGCCTGCGTCTGCGTGCCGGTTATCGCCGGCTGCGCAAATACCGCGGTCATGTCCTCTCCTTTTATATACGACTGCTGAATTACGGTTGCATCCGCACCGTTGAGGGTAACGTCGGCTCCCGCCTGAGAAAACAGATATTGCGCACTTTTACCGGGTATGGCGGCAAGACCTATCGTGGACAGCGTATCACCGTCGAACTGTCCGAGAAACTCGATCGCGCCGTCCCTGCCTTCTGCAAATTCGCTGCGCGATTTGTGTTCGTCGCTGTTTGTCGTAAAATACACAACGCCCCAGCTCGTCACGTTAAGCAGTTTGTAATCGTAATTCATTTTGCCTGCCTCGTAACCGGCGTGTATGTTCGCACCGACGTTAAGCGGCGCAACGATAAAATCGGCGTCGCCGTTCGTCATGAGAGTTGAGACGTTCGATTCGCCGGTAACCGTATATTCCGTTGCGCGCGTATTGCCTTCAACCGAAATATCCTCCCCCCACATATCGGCAAGAGCGAGGACGGGCGCGCCGTCCGGCGCGTAAATGCGCACAGCGTCGTCGCATGCAGTAAAAGCTAAAACGGACACTGCGAGAACAGCCGCGAGCGCAATCGATAAAACGGATTTCTTCATGTCTTTATCTCCTTTTCCTGTTTGACAATTTTCATATATTATATTATAATATTCGCATAAAAAATGTTGTCTGTACAACATTTTGCGCAGCGAGGTCAAAGAATGGATTTACGAACCGTGGAAGCGGTATCGCGCAGTCAGCTTATGCGCGGCGTGAGCGATCCCGGCAAACTGCTCGGGTGCTTCGGCGCGAAAAAAGGCAGATATCCCAAGGACGCCGAAATAGTCGGCTACGGCGAAGACGCGGCGATAGCGATAATAACGAAAGGCACGGCGTATGCCGTCAACGAAGATTATTCCGGAAACAGAAATATAGCGAGCGTGATCGACGAAGGCGGCGTATACGGCGTGGCGTTCGTTTACTCCGACAGAACGGTCACTACGCGTCTGGTTGCGGCAACGCCCTGCGAAGCGGTGCTCATGAACGGCGGGCGGCTGCATAAGCCTTGCGGCGAATCGTGCACGGACCATACGATTTTTCTGTATAACGCGCTCGCTGTCGTATCGAATGCAAGCGTGAATTTTCTCGAGAAAATCGAACATCTTTCCCGAAGATCGCTGCGCGAAAAGATAATGTCATATCTGACCGCGCAGTCCATCAAATGCGGATGCCGTGAATTCGATATTCCGTTTTCCCGTCAGGAACTGGCGGACTGGCTTGCAGCCGACCGCAGCGCGCTGTCGGCGGAACTGAGCAGAATGAAAGCGGACGGGCTCATCGATTATAATATGCGGCGTTTCAGAATGCTGCATTCGGCAAAGCATTAAAAGCACGGCGGGAGCCGCATAAGCGGCTCCCGCCGTGCTTTGTCCGTCTCAAAGCGGACTTTATCCTCAATTATCCCTCTTGTCAGCGTCCGCAGTTACTTCTGCAGCGGGCTTCTTCTTTTTCGGCTCGTGCAGAATGAACCACAGTCCGACAAGAAGTCCGCCTATCACCGCGATATGAATCGCCACGACGAGGAATATCCGGCTCAGGAATGTACCCGTTTCCTTATATGCCATGGATCCTTTTTCAAGCCCCATTGCTGTTTCCGCAAAATTAAGCGTATCGGCATAGGTGTACAGTATGTCTTTCGCCGAGTTGTGTATCGCGATTATCGCCGCGGGCTGACGACGATATTGCTGAAAATTGTATCAAAAAATATGTTCTCACCACCAATTCATCTTCCCGATGACTTCGTTCCCGCCCGTAAATATTCGGATTCGTTCCTCGAGTTCTTCCGAGATCACTACACCGGTACTTTTAGCTTCCCCTTCCACAAGGAGTTGATGGCTGTTCCGGAAATACAACGTCTGAAACCGCATCCCGCCGATCTCCGCCGTGATCCGGTATTTTAAGGACGAGCTGAAAAAACTTCGCGGAAGACGCTGCGCCGCAAGAAGTTTTACGTCATCCGTTCCGTACACTTCTTTCTGCTTAACAAAGCGGGCTTTCCCATCCGAGCGAATGAGAAATTCCACTTCCCCAACGCTTGCTATGTCGTTCAGATACTTTATCTCGCGGATCACATAGTCGTCTCCGAGCGCCATGAGGAGCACCTCTTCACGCCTGCGATATGCTTCTCTATCCCGTTTCTCTGCTTCAAAATCCCGTCCGCGGGCAGGCAGAATGAGATCAAGATCAAAATAATCGGTGAGATAATCATAAA
>CASEMM010000064.1 GCA_949289095.1 uncultured Eubacteriales bacterium
GCCCGTCGCGGTCAAAGACAACATCTGCACGGAGGGCGTGCTTACGACGTGCGCGTCCCGTTTTCTGGATAACTATATCCCGCCGTACGACGCGTTCGTCGTCAAAAAACTCAAAGCCGCCGGCGCGGTGATCGTGGGCAAGACGAATATGGACGAATTCGCCATGGGTTCGGCGAGCGAATATTCGGCGTTTTACCGCGTCAGGAACGCGGTCGATCCCGATCGCGTGGCGGGCGGCAGCAGCGGCGGCAGCGCGGTTGCGGTCGCTTCGTATCAGGCTTATGCGGCGCTCGGCTCGGATACGGGCGGTTCGATACGTCAGCCGGCGTCGTTCAACGGCGTCGTCGGGCTTAAACCGACTTATTCGGCGGTATCGCGCAACGGACTCATTGCGTTTGCGTCCTCTCTCGATCAGATAGGACCGATAGCGCGGACGGTAGGCGACTGCCGGACGGTGTACGACGCCATAAAAGGCCACGACGCGGGCGACTCCACGTCGTATGCGGGCGACCTCTGCAAAGGGGAGAAATTTACGTCGCTCAAAGGCAGGCGGATAGGCGTTGCAAAGGAATTTTTCCCCGACGCTCTCGGCGGCGACGTGCGCGAGGCGGTGGAGCGCGCGATAAAATTCTATGAGGAAAACGGCGCGGAGATCGTTGAAACGGGCATAGGCAGTTTCGACATGGCTCTCGCGTGCTACTACATTCTTTCGAGCGCGGAGGCGTCGAGCAATCTGTCGCGCTACGACGGAGTGAAATACGGCAGACGCGCCGAGGGCTGCCGCACGATAGACGACGTTTACTACAAGTCCCGCACCGAGCTGTTCGGCGCGGAAGTGAAGCGCCGCATGATGCTGGGCAATTTCGTGCTGTCGTCGGGGTATTACGACGCATTCTATCTCCGCGCGAGCAAGGCGCGCACTCTTATAAAACGCGATTTCGAAAGCGCTCTCGACGGCTGCGACGCGCTTATATGCCCGACCGCTCCCACGACCGCGTATAAGTCGGGCAGCAACGACGCCGATCCTTCGGCGGCGTATCTCGGCGACATATTCACCGTACCTGTCAACATAGCGGGACTGCCTGCGCTGTCCGTCAAATGCGGCGAAGATTCGCACGGACTGCCGATAGGCATGCAGCTCATAGGGAGGCAGTACTGCGAGGACACGTTGCTGTCGCTTGCGGAAATATACGAGAGGGGGGCGCGCGCATGAGCGGATATATACCCACGATAGGACTGGAAGTCCACTGCGAACTCAAAACGGAAACCAAGCTGTTCTGCTCCTGCCGCAATGCGTTCGGCAGCGAGCCTAACGTCAATACCTGCCCGATATGCGCGGGGCATCCCGGCGTGCTGCCCGTGCTCAACCGCAAAGCGGTGGAATACACCGTAAAGGCGGGCTGCGCGATAGGCTGCCGTATCGGCAGATACAGCAAATGGGACAGAAAGAATTATTTCTATCCGGATCTGCCCAAGGCATGGCAGACCAGCCAGTACGACCTTCCGCTCTGCACGGGCGGAGAGGTGAAAATAAACGTCGGCGGAGAGGAAAAGACGGTGCGGCTCAACCGCATACATCTCGAAGAGGACGCGGGTAAACTCGTGCACGGAGCGGGCACGACGGCGGTGGACTATAACCGCTGCGGCGTTCCGCTCATGGAGTGCGTTACCGAGCCGGACATGCACAGCGCGGACGAAGCCGTTGCGTTTCTCGAAGAACTTTCGAGCATATTCCGTTATGCGGGCGTTTCCGACTGCCGCATGCAGGAAGGCTCTATCCGTGCGGACGTCAACCTCTCGATGAGCCGCCCGGGCGAACCGCTCGGCACGCGCACGGAAACCAAGAACCTCAACTCCTTCCGTAGCGTGCGCCGCGCGATAGAGGCGGAGATACGCCGTCAGACGGAACTGCTCGAACGCGGTGAAAAGGTGGTGCAGGAAACGCGGCGTTTCGACGACGCGACGGGCGAGGGATACGGCATGCGCAGCAAAGAGGACGCGCAGGATTACAGGTATTTCCCCGAGCCCGATCTCATGCCCGTCGTTTTATCCGACGATGACGTGGAGCGCATTCGTTCCGCGCTTCCCGAACTTGCGTCCGACAGGCGCAGGCGGTATATCGAAGAGCTGGGGCTTGCCGAATACGATGCCTGTCAGCTCACGGGCGATCCCGTCGTATCCGATCTGTTCGACGGAGCGGTGAGCGCGGGAGCAAACGCCAAAAAAGCCGCAAACTATATCATGAGCGAGATCATGCGCAAGGGCAAGACGGCGGGCGAGGACGGCATCGTCGTCGGCATAAGCGGCGTGCAGCTCGCGGAACTCCTTGCTCTCGTGGAAAAGGGGGAGATAAACCTCGTGTCCTCGCGCGACGTGCTGGACAAGATATGGCTTACGGGCACGACCCCGTCCGAAGCCGTGGATAAACTCGGGCTCAGGCAGAACAACGACGCGGGCGAGATAGAGAAGCTCGTGCGCGACATAATCGCCGCCAACCCCGGTCCTGCGGAAGATTACCGCAAGGGCAACGAAAAAGTGCTGTCCTTCTTTGTCGGACAGCTCATGAAAGCCACGAAGGGAAAGACCAACCCCAAGATAGCGGGAGAACTCGTAAGGAAGGTGCTTTCGGAGAAATGAATGTGTACGAGCAGGCAGAGAAAGAACTGAGCGAGGCGCGCGAGGCGTTTTCCTCGGCGTTCGGCGATATACGGAACGCGAAGATAACGAAGACGCAGCGTAACGATTTTGCGCTTAAATTCAAATATCCGCTTTGTATGCTCGTGTGCATTGCGATAGTTGCCGCGATAGTGACGATACAGATCGTGTTTTCTCAGTACGACTGGCTGTATATCGTCTGCGAGGCGGTCATATGCCTTGCAATGGCGGCGGCGGTTGCGCTGCTTGCCGTTACGTGGCGCGTTACGCGGCGCAACGCAAAACTTGCGGAAACGATAACGTATTATTCTCCCGAGCCGGGAGTGCGGTATATGCACACCGTCATAAACGGCGGCGGGGAAAAAGTGGAATGGGCTGCCGCATGCCTGTATCTGCGCGGCAGCGAAGCGGAGCTTTTCGAAGGCAACGGCAAAGAGTATAATCCGTATATTTATAAGAAAGTGCGCGGGCATTCGCGCGGATACGCTTTGTTTTCGCTTGACAATATTCTCGGCAATTTCTTTTCGGGGTGCAGCGTGATCTCGCGCGGGGAAAACGTGTGGAAGCTCTCATCGGGCTTTACGTTCGCTCTCGGCGAGGACGGACGGCTGCTGCGGTTTACGATAGACGGCATGTATAACGAGTGCTACGAAAACAATTTCCCGCTCGTCGCTCTGTTTCCCGTTTCGCGCAGGTATACTTTCACTTATACGTTCCGCGACGTGAACGACCCCGGTTTCCGCATGTATCTGCCGGAAAATACCCGCGCCGCATGCGAGTTCTATTTCGTACCCGTTCCCGAGGACGCGCATATAGTCGTTCCGAGGTAAATCCGCGGCTCCGAACGCCGCTGAAATTAAAACCGGATACCGCGTTTCGGACGCGCCTCAGCCTTTCGGGCGGAGGCGCGTTTGTGCGTTATGCGAATAGTACATATATTGCAAAAATTGTTTTTTAAGCTTTGCCGTGGAAATATTGCAATCCAAATGTGTAAAAAACGCAATTGACACAGTGGGGGGGGCATGCTAAAATAATAATGCGATGGGAAAGCGAATATCTGTGCAGACAGGCAAACGCCGATACCGTCGTAAATTTTCCGAAAGGAGGAACTGTGATGGGTCAGACATACGACAAAGCGCGTGCTTATGCCGCTGCCCACAAAAAAATGCTGATAGCCATCGTTTCCGCGGTGCTCGGACTTCTCTTTGTTCTGAGCATTCTTTTGTCGATTTTCGCGGGCGGCGAATTTTCGTCCGGCGATGCCGATACGGGAACGAAAGGCATTATCAGGCTGAACGACACGACTTACAGTACATCTTATTTTGCAGGCGATAAGTTCAGCTTCGATAAGGAGAATGCGTCGATAACTCTCGTCGCAAAGGACAATGTGCTCGACAAGGTGGTCAGGGTGGACGATCTTCCCGCTCCCGAGTACGGTTTCATGGTAAACGGTCAGGGCGATATAATTTACGAACCCGATCAGATCACCATGACGCAGGACGTAAAGACGATAGACGTCGTCAGCAAGGTATATCCGGATGTGCGCGAGACGATCG
>CASEMM010000065.1 GCA_949289095.1 uncultured Eubacteriales bacterium
GGCGGCGGACGCAGGCGGGCGTTTCCGATAAAGCCCGGTATAATGCGTGCGGCGCGCCGCTGTCTGCACGAAATGGACGTGCGGATTCTTGTTTCCGCGCGTTCTTTTCCGTGCCGCCGGGACGCGGTTCCGGACAATTCCGTCATATTATACTCCTATTATAACATTAAACAGGCGTTTTAAGGAAATTTTGCAATATGTAAGTCGGCAACACAGTAAAATTTGCAATTGACAAGTGGGGGGGGGGTAATGGTATAATCATAGTAACGATGGGGCTGTGTATATCCGGAATACCGAATGATGATGTTTTTACAGTCAGAGTATCCGGCGTAAGGCATACGCGCCTTGCGCCGGATATTTGAATATTCCGTATACGGGCTACCGTCGAATACAGACAAAGGGAGACATGCGATGAAAAAATTGTGCAGGCTGCTCATTGTTTCCGTACTGGCGTGCGGCATCGTCTTTGCCGTTGCGGGCTGCGGACGGCAGGATGAACAGGACCCGACGCCGATTGACCCGGACGAGGACGTCGTAACCACGATAAACGACGCTTACGACGGCGAGAACAGACCGAATTTCGACGATATTTTCGATTACGATTCGGGATACGAGGCTCAGCCTCCGGCAACGGAGTTTACCGTTACGATTGCCGGGACGGATAAGGTCACGTTTGACGACGGCACCTATTCGAGACTGTTCGATGCCGGCGAAGTGATTTCGTCCGATATGTTCGATATAAGCGAAGAGGTCGCTTCGGTCGGACGCGAATTCCTCGGTTTCGGCGTACTCGGCGCTGACGGAAACATATCCGGTTCGGTTGATCTTACCGGCGGCAATACGGTAACGTTCCGCGAAGACGTAACGCTTGTGCCGTATTTCACGGCGTCGGGCGAGTTTACGCAGCTGACGATGAGCCGTTTCAATACCGCAAGCCTTGTCGGCGAGTTCGTTTCGCATTACAATGCGGGTACGGCGACGAAAGCGAGCGGACAGGTTGTTCGCGGCGAGGAATATGCCGTCACGGGCGGACTTATGCTGACGGACGCGGAACCGATATACGCGGGTTCTTCTCTGCGTTTCGATACCTCGTATCTCGGCGGCGACAGCGTTCCCGCAGGAGTTTACGAGTTCGAATACAATATAGACAACGGCGGCGACTCCGATCTTCATCTCAGCATATATCAGGTAAGCATGGGCACCGATTACACGGCAGGCGACTATCTGTATGAGAGAAAGCATTACAGAATAGACGTAAACGTCGCGGCGGGCGAAAGCACGACCGTGCACGGTCAGTATCAGCTTGACAGCAATGCCAATGCTCTGACATACGTTGTGTTCGAAAACGATACGGATACGCTTTCGCTCGGAATTTCCGTGGCATACCGCGCGGTGGAAGGAGCGGAAGCTCCCGAAAATCCCGAACCTCCGGAAACGGATCTCGAATCGTCGATAACGCTTGACGAAAGCAGTTTCAAGAACGGTTTTGACGTGAACGGATTCACGGCAACGTCGCAGCGTATAGGTCATATGCTCACCGTGCCGACGGAAGAACAGATAACGCTTTCCGACGATCCCGAAACAGTGTTCGAATACTGGATGCTTAAACGCGAAGACAGCGACGAAGCGGTGAGAGTCACGTCTTCCACGCGCGTTCCCGCGTGCGACGCCGTGCTCGTGCCGTATTTCACGCCCGTATCCGAAATCACCCTCGATCTTCCGGAAGGGATCACGTATACCGGAGATTTGTTCGACAATACGCAGCTTGCGGGCAATGTTCTTGTCGCTCCGGATATAACGGAAATGAGCGGAACCGTGAGCGGGCGCAGCGTTGCCGGCTGGTATCTGCCCGACGAAGATAACCGTATGGTTACGGAAGATACCGTGGTGACGGAAGGCGGAATGAGGCTTGCGCCGTACTTTGCGGCGGCGGAAGGATTCACGCAGCTTACCGTGGGCAGCGGCAGAAATACTTCTTATAATCCGGATGCAGTACCCGGAGACTTTACGGATCACGTTGCGGAAACGGGTGACGGGACTGCAACGGTTACGCGGAACTATGCGGTTATCGGAAATGACGGCTTTGCCGTCGGCGGCGGTCTGCTTGTCAACGATCCGGGAGTCATAACGGCGGGTTCGGCAATTCGTCTCGATACGGATTACGGCGATTCGAACATATCCGCGGGAGTGTACGAATTCGAGTACAACATAACCAATCTCGGCAGCGAGCCGTTCAGATTCAGCCTGTATCAGATAAGCGCGAGCAGCGAATACAAGCTCAATGCGGAGACGGGCAGCTATTATGATTACGAAGCGCGCCATCGCATAGACGTCGAACTCGGCGCCGGAGAAAGCGGAACTTATTCCGCGAAGTACAATCTCGGAGAGAACGGAAACGCGCTCACTTATATCGTGATCGAAGAAGACGTAAGCTCGCTGCGCTTTGCGATTTCCATGGCATATGCTTCGAGTTCCGAAAGCGCGGATCCGGCAAATCCGCTGACCGATCACAATGCGGATATAAAAATTTCGGACAATCTGCCCGACGGTTTCGAAGTGACCGGAGATTACTCCGTATCGCAGAGGATAGGTCATCGCATCACGCTTCCGACGGACGATCAGATCGTGAATCCCGACGGACTTGTGATAGGCGAGTGGACATTCACTCCCGCAGGCGGCAATTACTCCGTGACGGTGACGGATGACACGCGCGTTCCCGAAGGCGGCGGAACTATCGCTCCGGTATTCGTGGAACTGACGGAAATTACATTCGATCTTCCCGAAGGAGCGCAGCTGACGGATGACTTTAGCGTCAGACAGCCGGTCGGCTGGGATATCGTTCTTCCTACCGACGAGCAGGTGACGGGCGACAGCGGTACGATAGTCGGTTGGTACAATACGGCAACTAATCAGGCGATATCTTCCGATCAGAAAGTTATGGCGGGACTTACCATCGCTCCGTATTATGCTGCGGGCGGCAGCGGTGCGGTTCTCACCCCCTGCGTAGGCGCGGATAATGCAACCGTTCCCGATTATGTGGTGCAATATAACGAGGATCTCACCGAATATACCGACTGGGTAGAAACCGATGAGAACGGCGATCCCGTACTCGACGGTGACGGCAATCCCGTGGAGATTGATACGGATACCGTATTCTCGGCGTCGCAGACGTATGATAACCATATGTACGGCACGCGCGTTACGTCCGATTTTGACTTTGCGGCTAACGACGGCTTCCGGGTAAAGACGGCAGCTTCCGAAAAACTCGTTAAAGACAAAAGTTATACGATAAACATTACTCTTACCAATATGGCGGAGAGCGGAACGCTCAGTTTCGACATGTGGCAGATAAACAGCAGCTCGTGGATGACCGAACCGAATCTCAGTTCGAGCGGAAGCAGGCTCAATAGCGGAGAAACCGTGGAAATCGGAGCGGGCGAAACCGTCGAACTTACCGTAACGGTTACGGGTTACGCGAACAGTAACTTGCTGACTATGTTTGTGTTCACAGGTGCTTCCGAAGGTCTCGATCTCTTCATAAGCATGTCGCAGGCTACCGTCTGAAAGGAGATGTTATGGACTTCATAAAGAATTATTTCAAAAGTAAAAACGCCGCTTTCTATATAGGATTGTTCTTCGCGCTGTTTTCCATTGTTACCGCGATAGTATACGGCGTATCGCTGTCGGCGATAGAGGAACAGTCGGCGGTGCCGACGGTGCTGCTCGTGCTTGCGGGCGTAGCGTTTGTCGGGCTGTCGCTGATAGGGCAGGACAAATACGGCGCTGCGCTTATGGGTATACTCGATTTCATAGCGCTCATCGTATATATCGCAACGATATATCCCTATCCGCTTTCGCAGACGATGACCTCGTCGTCGTTCGGGGATATCCCGTATATAGGAAGCATAATCGCGTGCGCCGTGCTTATGGTAATATGCGCGATAGGCGCGAACGTGCTTGCGTGGATACGCATGACGAGAAAGAAACTTCCCGAAGAGCAAGGAGGTAACGCATAATGGCGATGCTCAGAAAGACGCTCGGTCTTATAAGCAAAATATTCTTCAACGTAATGGTTGTGATTTTCGGTTTTGCTATGCTGTTTACGGTGCTTTGCAGCGATCAGCAGATAGAGGACTTGCTTTCGCAATACGCGTTCGGCGAGGGCGAAACGGAAATCATAAACACGGGTAAAGCTCCCATATGGTACAAAACGTGGTACAGCGGCGTCGAAGACGTACTTAACGGCAACGGCGCGATAGCAGCCGCGGCGCAGGCGGAAGGCTCCGTACTTCTTAAAAACGACGTCGTTGACTCTCAGACGGGTGAAAAAGCGCTTCCTCTTGCTTCGGGTACGCGTGTGGATTTGTACGGAGACGTTGCGTACAATCCCATGTATTCGCTGGACGGAGCAGGCGAAGTCAAGATCAACACGTCCGCGGGTTCTACGTCTTCCCGACAGCAGTTCTACGCGGATGAGTTTGAGAAGGTCGGGCTTGACGTAAACGATAATCTGCAGAGTTGGTATAACGATAATCTCGACACTTACGGTTGGGACAGTACGATCGATATCGACGGTAACGGCGGATCGAACGGACAGAATACGATTATCAACGGAGCGAGCTGGGGCGATATTCCGTCAAATGTCAAAGATACCGGTTCCGGCGCGACTGCGATATTCATTGTAGGCAGAATGACCAACGAAGCGATCGATCTTCCTCCTTTGGTAACTAACGGCAATTCCGGTACGACGGATAACGACTATCTGAAATTTACGTCGAGAGAAGAAAGTATTCTTCAGAATCTGAATGCGAATTACGAAAGAGTTATCCTTATATTCAATCAGGCGAACCCGCCGCAGGAAGATCTTCCCGAATTGCTTTCTCGGTACGGTGTCGACGCGGCAATGTGGATAGGTTTCCCCGGTTCTGACGGTATTGCCGCAGTCGCGGATCTGCTTGTCGGTAATTCCAATCCGTCGGGCGGACTGTCCGATATGTGGTATACGAGCCGCAACGCCAATCCCTCGACGCTGACTTACGGCAACAACAATAACGTCGTAATGCAGGAGGGAATATATATCGGTTACCGCTATGCGGAAACGCGGTATGAGGATGTCGTGCTCGGCAGCCCGAATGCGGGAACGTACAGCTACGATTCGCAGGTATCCTATCCTTTCGGATACGGTTTGTCGTATACCGACTTCTCATATGTCCTCGGCGATCCGGATAATTCCGGAATACAGCCGGTAACGGGCGTGTCGGCGGATGAGGATCTTGCGAAGAATCATTATAAAAACGATCTCGAAGAAGAACTCAGACCCGAGTCAGAACGCCGCGTGAACGACGGCACGGCGGGCGGCAGCGACGATATACGCATGACGGTGACGGTTACGAATACCGGAAGCGTAGCGGGCAAAAAGAATGTTCAGGTGTATCTGCAAAAGCCTTATACGGATAATGCTAATATCGAGAAACCCGCTGTCGAACTCGTCGGATTCGACAAGACGTCAAAACTGGAATCGGGTGAGAGCGAAACTCTTACCATAGAGATCGACGCAAATAAGATGTTCGCGTCATACGACAGGACCGCTTATGACGGCGCGGGCGGATATATCCTCGAAGCGGGTGATTATCTTCTGACTGTCGCAAGCAATTCTCATGAGGCTGTAAATAATTTCCTGCTCTACAAACAGGCTCGCGGTACCGATATGACCGAGGCGTCCATGGACAGCGAGTACGGTGCGGGCAGCGCTTCTCTCGTTTCTGCGGTTACGGTGAGCGCCGAGCGTGCTGAAAACTATAAATACTGGACGAACGGCAGCGAACAGCCGAAAAACCTCTTCGATCATATCGATCCGAACGTATCTGGAGATTCGGGAAGTCACGTAACGTATATGTCCCGTTCCGATTGGAACGGAACCGCGGGTATCTCCGACGACTACAATAATCTTTCGGTCACGGGCGGAATGAGCGGTTACAGAGCTCTTAACGGCGCGAGCAGCATAAACGATTCGACGGCGAAGCAGTATTATCCCCATATCGATCTGAATACGCCCGATCCCGAGTTTGCGGAAAGCAGTGCAAGCGGCGATGACGTGACCATGCTTATTGAAATGAAAGGGGTCGAGTATGATCCCAACAGAGGCGCCTCTGCCGAAGATATCGAAGCTTGGGAAAGCTTTATGGAGCAGCTGACGTGGGAAGAAACGGCGGGCGTCATAAGCAGCGGTCTGAGGCGTACCATCGCGGTGGACAGCGTAGGCAAACCGTATACCAACGACGTCAATGCGTCCAATGCGATAAGCTGGCAGTTCAATATGAGCCTGAACGGAGGCGGCGGAACGAGCAACGTCGGATTCGCATACAGGTTCGACAGCGGCAATCGTCATTATTATCCGACGGGTTATCCCTGCGAGGGCGTCATAGCTTCGTCTTTCAATATCGATGTTGCATATGCGGTCGGTCAGGCGATAGGCGAGGACGGTCTTTGGACGGGCGCAAGCGGTCTTTACGGTTTCGGACTGGGACTTCACCGCAATCCTTATCACGGCAGAACGGGCGAATATTACAGCGAGGATCCGTATCTGACGGGCGTTATCGGCGGATATTCGTCACTCGGCGCGCAGTCGAAAGGACTCTACGTTTACAACAAGCATTTCGTGCTCAACGATCAGGAAACCAATCGTACGGGATACAGAACGTGGCTGTCCGAGCAGACGTTCCGTGAGGTATATCTCCGTCCGTTTGAGATTGCGATCGAAATAGGCGATGCCATGAACGTTATGAATTCCTTCAATAACGTCGGAAACGGCTGGTCGGGCAACGATTACAATCTTATGACGGCATGGCTGCGCGGCGAAGCCGGAATGGCGGGATTTGCCGTTACCGACTACTGGAGAAGCGGCGGTATGAATCTTACGTACGGTCTGATCGCCGGTACAGACCTTCCGGACGGCTCCACGAGCGAAGTACAGAATAACTGGACGCCGGGTACGGGACGCGGCTATTATGCGGCTGCGGCTCGTCAGGCGGCAATGCGTATAATGTACACCGTTGTGAACAGTAACGCGATGAACTTCATAGGCGAGGATACGCAGATAATCACTCACGATCCCGCATGGTTTGCGGTGCGCGACGGAATCGTGACCGCAGCGGTAGTGCTGTTCGTAGTGAGCGCCGTGTTCGCAGCCGGCATGATCGTCTGGAATCTTCTTGAAGAAAGACGCGAACGGCTTAAAACGATAAAGTAAGAATCGTTGCTATGCGTTAATTGTGTAATACATGCGGTCGGCATTGCCGACCGCATGTATGTTTTTTATGCGCAAATATGCGTGCTGCGGGAATCTGCCGATACGGCAATCCGCCTGTGCTGTTGACGGGAGCGCGTCTTTGCCCTGCGGCAAACCCGCCGGCTGCGCAATCGCAGATTGCTTGCCCGCTTAGGAGTTAACGCCTTAGGCGTTTTCTTATCCCTCGCGCCTTCTTAAGGTTCAACTCCGCCAACCGCAAAAAAAAATATAAGGGACATCTTTTCGATGTCCCTTGGTGCGGTTGACAGGAGTTGAACCTGCACGGTCGCCCACAAGATCCTTAGTCTTGCGCGTCTGCCAATTCCGCCACAACCGCATATGCCGCTTTTATCCGCAGCTTTGTTATAATACTACATTTGCGGAAAAATGTCAACCGTATTGATATAAAATCGGCAAAAATTTGCATGCGGATTTTGCGCGTTTATGCGGACGTCCGTTTATTTCGGCATGCCGTTTTCGCGGTGATTACGCGCGGTTTGCGATAAACGGGTATATTTTCGCGGTTATCGGGAAACAATACCGCGTATGGATTGTTTATCTGTTTGGCAGAGCGCGGATTCGGATGTGCGTAGATACCCGCGTCTGACTGAAAATATAAGCGCAAACGCTCTAGTCGTGGGCGGAGGAATTGCCGGATACCTGACAGCATACAGACTTGCGGAAGCAGGGCGGAAAGTCGTGCTTATTGAAGGGTACCGGCTGTTTTGCGGTACGACGGGGCATACGACGGCAAAGATAACTTATCATCAGGGAGGCGTGTATCCCAAACTTGTCAGGAGTTACGGCGTATCCGTCGCCAAGCGTTATTACGAAGCGCAGACGAGCGGCATGCGCGATATTCTCGCATTGAAAGAGGAACATGCCATAGATTGCGACTGGCGCGTTCTTGACGGATACATTTATTCGTCGGAGAGCAGCGAAGCGGTGCAGCGTATATATTGCGCTATGTCCGATGCGGGGATAGGGAGCGTTCTCGAACACGCGGAAACTCCGGCGGGAGACTTTCTCACCGTACGCGCTCCGGGGCAGTATGCGTTCAATCCGCTGCGTTTTCTGCGCGCTCTGCCTGTTCGTTTCGACATTTACGAGAATACGCGCGCATTGCGATTCGACGTCGGTAAAAAGACCGTATATACCGAAGAGGGAAGCGTACATGCCGATTTTATCGTTATTGCGACGCGTTTTCCGGCGATAGATTCGCACGGCTCGTATTTTCTTAAACTTCGTCCCTCAATGTCGTATACCGTTGCCGTGAGCGGAGCTTCCGCAAACGCGACATATCTCGATGCGCGCGAGGACGGACTGTCGATCCGTCCGTATGATGGCGGCGTGACGGTAGGCGGTTTTGACAGAAGGACCGGAACGGGCGACATGCACGCGCTGCTCGGACTGCGCGCCGCCGCGTCGCGTATGTTCGGCGACAGGAGCGTGGCTGCCGAATGGGCGGCGCAGGACTGCATGACATTCGACGGTATACCGTATGTCGGATATTATTCGCCCGAATTGCGGGATATATATGTCATAGCGGGTTTCAATAAGTGGGGAATGGCAAATTCCGCTACAGCCGCGCGTCTTATTTCGGATCTTGCCGACGGTCGGGAAAATCCGTTCGAGGAATTGTATTCGCCCACGCGCAGACGTAAAGGATGCGCCGGCGGATTCATACGCAACGCCGCGCGCAGCGCGGCATATCTGATTGCCGGAAACCTGCATTATCCGCTTTCGACTGCGAAATCCATAGCGCCTGGCGAAGGCAAAGTTGTGCGTCTGCACGGAAAAAAACGCGCCGTATATAAAGAACCGGGCGGCAGACTCTATGCCACGGAAGCGATGTGCCCTCATCTTCATGCCGAATTGAAGTGGAACGCCGAAACGCAGACGTGGGATTGTCCATGTCACGGTTCGCGCTTCGACAGGTTTGGCAATGTCATTTCTGCGCCCGCTCTTTGCGGTCTGAAATCGCATACGCGTCTCGCCGAAGAGGAAGCCGCAGGAAAGAAAAAACGCCGTAAAAAGGCAAACGAAGGCGGCTGAAACGATGTCGCCGGGATAATCGCGGGCGGCTTTTAATAAGCTCATGACGGAGAACGGCGTTGAGCCGCAGTCCGACGCGCTTTTGACGGAGCGCGTTTTTTTTTGCATCACGGTTGGCAGACGGCTTCGCACAGTCGTATATTACACGCTGACGGGCGCGTTTTTTTGCATTATGTTTTGCGGAGGAGTGCGAAATCGCTTGACAAACATCGCCGATAGTATTATACCTATCGCGGGGAAACACGGGAGGAAGTTTTCGGTGAAGGATCTCTCCGTAGGGAATCCGTTCAGACTGCTTTGGCTGTATTCGCTTCCGCTTATCGGAAGCGTTGTGTTCCAGCAGATGTACAATATGGCGGATACGATAATCGCAGGAAAGGCTATCGACGATTTCGCGCTTGCCGCAGTCGGAGCTTCGTATCCGGTCACCATGATATTTATGGCTGTCGCGCTCGGATGCAATCTCGGCTGTTCTGTCATAGTTTCGCGTTTCTTCGGGCAGAAACAATATACCGAAGTGCGTGAAAGCGTTTCCACCATACTCATATCCGTCGCAGTGCTTGGAGTCGTCATGACGGGCGTCGGCATAGGAATCGGAAACCCGATAATGCGTTTGTTGCAGACGCCGGAAAGCATCTTCGGCGATGCTCTCGCATATCTGTATATTTATATAGGCGGTTTTGTATTCGTGCTTATATATAACGTTTGCACGGGCATATATACGGCGCTCGGAGATTCCATGACGCCGTTTTGGTTTCTCGTGGCTTCCAGCCTGGGAAATATCGGACTCGACCTTTTGTTCGTTCTTGCGTTCGATATGGGCGTCGCCGGTCTTGCGTGGGCTACGTTTATCTGTCAGGGAATTGCCGCATTGCTGTGTATGGCTGCGCTGCTTATGCGTCTGCGTAAACTCGGCGGAGAGAGAAAGCCCGTGCTGTTTTCCCGCGCGCTTCTTGTCCGCATGTGCGCCGTTGCGGTACCGAGCATATTGCAGCAGAGTTTTATTTCCGTGGGCAATCTTTTCATACAGGCGCTCGTGAACGGACACGGGGAACTCGTGCTTGCGGGTTATACGGCGGCAATTAAGCTCAATACGTTTCTGCTCACGACGCTTACTACCGTAACGGGGGCGCTGTCGTCATATACGGCGCAGAATATCGGGGCGGGGAAATACGACAGAGTGAAGACCGGTCTTTTGGCATGCGGAACGATTTCTGCGGTACTGCTTGTTCCGTTTATGGTATTTTATCTCGCGTTTCCGCAGACGGCGCTTCTGCTTTTCACGCAGGACGTATCGGGCGACGCCATGGCTACGGGCGTTGAGTTTCTGCATATGGTCGTTCCGTTTTATGCCGTAGTCGCGGTAAAATTGCTGTGCGATTCCGTAATGCGCGGTTCGGAGCGGATGGTGCCGTTTATGATAACCACATTGTCCGATCTCGTGATACGGGTTGCGTTGTGTTTTATTTTCGACCCGGGTATGGACATGGGGCCGACGGGACTGTGGCTGTCGTGGCCGATAGGCTGGTCTGCGGGCGCAGTGCTGTCTTTGGCTCTTTGTCTGTTTATCGGCAAAAACAGACTTGTAGGGCTTGCGTCGCGTGTGGCTAACAAACGGATCATACGCTGAAAAAGAGCTTCGTTCTATAAGTATCAAAATGCTTCCGTACAAAACGGAAACGCGTGATAAAGCCGGGGACAACGGAATGCGGAATCGCATTCCGTTGTCGTTTATGCGGGCGTGAATTATTTTGTGTGCGGAAACTGCCGGCCGCGGCATAAAGCGTGAAAAAGGGACAAAACTAATGTAATGAAACATTACGACTATATGTGCGTGCGCAGCTCGTCGCGCAGGGAATGCAAGGGCAGATATTGCAGGTTCGGTTGGCGTTACGTCCCCGATGACAGCGAACGCGGCGGACGCATGTCCTTTCGCAGAGATGCGTCGTCGCCTGAGCGCACGGCTTATGACGTCTTGCAACGCAGAAGCGATGCAAAAGCCGAAGAAATAGACAAAATACGGGATAAATGCCGCATCTTCGGATGTATTATGTCTGCCATAGTTGCCGTATTTGGCTTTTTTGCTATGAGCGCAGGACTGGAAATGCTGCTTGGCGGCGCTCCGCGCACCGGCGGCGCGGTTGCCGTTGTCGGTGCGTTATGCGCAGCGCCCGCATATATCGTCGGAAAAGCTGCGTATGCTGCCGCGATGCGCGCTACCGGAAAACGGCGCATGCGGCTGTCCGGAGAACTTGCCGCGCTTCTTGCGGAAGCGGAGAAAATTGGCTACTCCTATTGAGTTTTACAGGCGGCTGACGCCTTATGAGCGGGCGAAACTGACGTCCGTGTTTTCCATGCTGTTTAATCTGCTGACGGGTTCTTTCAAGACCGCTCTCGGACTGCTTACGTCCGCCGCGGCAATATTCGTCAGCGGACTGCATTCACTTCTGCTCGGTTCGGTGAAACGGATATATTTCCGCGGTATGGCGTCGTCCTGCGGAGACGAAAGCAGGGAGAGCGCGTATTATCTCGCAATGGGCGCGCTGCTTACCGCCGCGTCCGTATTTTACACGATATACATGCTTCGTTCGGCTGCTGCGGACGGCGAGCTTCGTTTCGGCGCGGGATCCGCGGCAGCGGTGTGCGCGGTTGCCGCAGCGGAATTTGCGGTATCCGTAAGCGGGCTTGTCAGGGCGCGCAGAAACGGGGATCTGCTGCTCGAAGGGCTGCGGCTTGCCGATTTGTCGTCGTCGCTTGCCGCCATAGCGACGGCGGCGAACGCCGTAACGTCGGCTTTGGGCATGCGCGATATAGGGTATCTGATTTTCGGCGGAAGGTTCGGCTCGCTGATGGGGGCGGCAGGCGTGATTACGGGCGCATTCATGACAGTCAGAGGATGGGTCCTGCGGCGTAAATTCATGAGGCGCGACCGGGTGCGCATAATAGAGCGGACATGATTCCGGAATGCCGCGAATAGGCGCGCAAACCCTTGACTTTTGCCTGTTCCGTTTGTATAATTGTTAATAACGATTATAAGGTGATGCGATTGAGATGAAGTACGTATTTTCCGACAGAATGAAAAACATGAACGGCACCGCTACGCGCGAGATATTCAAATTGCTCGGAAACCCCGAGATAATAAGTTTTGCGGGCGGCAATCCGGCTATCGAGTGCCTGCCTACGGAGAGAGTGAAAGAGATCACGGGGGATATATGCGCGTCTCCGGATTTTGCGCGCGTTCTGCAATACGGACTGACGGCGGGTTTTCCCGAACTTAGAGAACTGCTTTGCAAATACGTGGAAACGGCGGGCATATACGGAGCAAAAACGGAAAACGTTCTCGTCATAAGCGGCGGACAGCAGGGCATAGATCTTGCGCTCAAAGCGTTCATAAATCCGGGCGACGTCATTCTCGTGGAAGATCCGACGTATCTTGCGTTCCTGCAGCTTGCGAACTCTTACGAGGGTGTGTGCGTCGGCGTCAGGGCAAACGACGACGGACTCGATCTCTGCGATCTCGAAGAGAAAATAAGAAAATACAATCCCAGGATGCTTTATTGCGTCCCGACGTTTTCAAACCCGACGGGCAAGACGTACAGCGAAAAGAACAGAAAGGCTATTGCGGAAATCACCGCAAAATACGGCGTTATCGTCATCGAGGACGATCCGTACCGCAAACAGCGTTTCCAGGGCGGATATGTACCGTCGATGAAGAGTTTCGATACCGCCGGAAACGTCATATTCGTTTCGTCCTTCTCCAAGATCATTTCTCCCGGAAACAGGACGGGCGTAGCCGTCGCAGATCCCGCGATAATACGCAAGATGGAGATAGGCAAGCAGGGAACGGATCTTCATACGCCTAATCTTTCGCAGATGATAACATACGAATATCTGCGCCGCGGCTATCTTGCTCCCGACCTCGAAAAGGCTGTGAAGATATACGGCGAAAAGAAGGGCGCGATGAGCGACGCTATAAAAAAATATATGCCGGAAGAATTCGAATGCACGGATCCCGACGGCGGACTGTTCATTTGGGGAAGACTGCCGGAGCGCATAGACGCTGTGAAGATGCTTCCGGAAGCGATCGAACGTAAGGTGGCGTACATACAGGGCAGCGTGTTCTTTGCGGACGGCGGCGGAGCGAACTACGTGAGACTCAATTATTCTTATGCGAATCTCGCGCAGATAGACGAAGGCATAGCGCGGCTGGCGGCGCTGTTCAAGGAAAAACTCGCCAAATAACGACAAGGAATCATAATAACATCGATGACTAACGCACTCGACATATTGAGAGAAAGAGGATACGTCGGACAGACGGTTTACGAAGAGGATCTTTACAAGGTGCTCGGCAGCGAAAAAGTGCCGTTTTACGTCGGCTTCGACCCGACGGCGGACAGTCTGCACATAGGGCACTATATTCCCATAATGGCAATGGCGCACATGCAGAAGTGCGGTCACAAACCCATCGTGCTCGTGGGCGGCGGTACCGGAATGATAGGCGATCCGTCCGGCAGAAGCGATCTGCGCAGCATGCTTACGAAAGAACAGGTGGAACGTAACGTGGCGGGAATCAGGAAGCAGATGGAGAGATTTCTCTCTTTCGAAGGAGAGAACGCCGCCGTTATAGTAAACAACGCGGACTGGCTGCTTAACCTTAACTACATAGACTTCCTGCGCGACGTCGGCGTGTATTTCTCCGTCAACAAGATGCTGACGGCGGAATGCTTTAAGATACGCTACGAAAAAGGACTGACTTTCCTTGAATTCAACTATATGCTCATGCAGGCGTACGATTTCCTTATGCTGTATAAAAAATTCGGCTGCCTGCTCGAAATGGGCGGCAACGATCAGTGGAGCAATATCCTTGCGGGAGCGGATCTCATCCGCCGCAAGGAGCATAAGGATGCGTTTGCGATAACCTGCCCGCTGCTGCTCAATTCTGACGGCACGAAGATGGGCAAGACCGCAAAGGGCGCGCTCTGGCTCAGTGCGGAGCGCACTACTCCGTATGAGTTCTATCAGTATTTCCGCAACGTCGAGGACGTCAAGACGGAAGAGTGTCTGCGTCTGCTCACGTTCGTTCCCATGGACGTGATAAAGGAGCTGACGAAATACAGCGACGAGCGCATGAACGCGGCAAAAGAGCGCCTTGCCTATGAAGTGACTAAACTCTTGCACGGCGAAGAGGCTGCCGAGAAGGCGCGCTCGCAGGCGCGTGCGGCGTTCGGAGGCAATGCGGAGGATATGCCGACGGTAACCGTCGCGGCTGACAGAGAAACACCGCTTGCGGACGTGCTCGTGCTTGCGGGGGCGTGCAAATCCAAGAGCGAAGCGCGCAGACTCATCGAGGGCGGCGGCGTCAGAATAGGCGACAGAAAGGCGGAGGGAGCAACGGACCTGCTCTCTGCATACACGTCGGACGGTGAATTCGTGCTGCACAAGGGCAAGAAGTTCCATGTGCGCGTGGTTCTCGGATGACTGAAGAATACGTCACTCTCTCCGACGCTTCTGCGGAGATCGTGATACTGCGTTCCCGTTTTCTCGCATATGTCTTTCACTGCGAGAGCGAAGAAGCGTGCGCGGAAAGGCTTGCCGCTCTGCGCAAAAAGCATTACGACGCGACGCACGTATGCTATGCGTACTGCGCTGACACGGACGGCAGAACGATGCGTTTTTCGGACGACGGCGAGCCGTCGTCCACGGCAGGCGCTCCGATACTTTCCGTCATAAACAAAGGCGGATACAGACAGGTGCTCATCGCCGTCGTCAGATACTTCGGCGGCACGAAGCTGGGTGCCGGCGGACTCGTGCGTGCATATACCGATGCGGCTTCGGCGGGAGTGCGCGCGGCGGAGGAGCGGCACATGCGGCTGTGTTCCGTTTGGTCTGCTTCCGCGGAGTACAACACGTTTGCCCGGATAAGCTCCGCGATTTCGCGGATGGGCGGCATGCTGACGGGAGTCGGGTACGGAGAAACTGTATCGTTTGAGGCGCTATTTCCCGTCGGGGAGGACAGGGAGCGCGAGCTCCGCGATCTGACCGGCGGTAAAACGGAATTTATCAGAAGAGGCGACAGATATGAAATTTATCAAACGCGAACAACTTAAAGAAAAACCTTCCGATCTGCAGTTCGGAAAGCATTTCACGGACTATATGTTCGTGATGAAATACCACGACGGCGGCTGGGATTACGATAACGCGTGTATAAAACCTTATGAGCCGTTCGTGCTCGATCCGTCAACGTCCGTATTTCACTACGGTCAGGCGGTTTTCGAGGGACTCAAAGCCTATAAAAACGAAAAGGGCGAAGTCCGTCTGTTCCGTCCCATGGAAAATATGCGGCGTATGAACGATTCGTGCTGGCGGCTGTGCATACCGCAGTTCGACGGCAGGTTCGTTCACGACGCACTCGTCGAGCTCGTGAAAACGGAAAAGGACTGGATCCCCACGGCTCACGGAACGTCGCTTTACATCCGTCCGTTCGTCATAGCCACCGATGAAACGCTTGGCGTACACTCGTCGAAGAATTATATCATGGCGATAATCCTCTCTCCCGTGGGAGCATATTACGCTCACGGATTCGATCCCGTGCGTCTGTATGTCGAAGAGAATTACAAGCGCGCATGCAGGGGCGGTACGGGCAATCACAAGGTTGCGGGCAATTATGCGGCGTCCATACTGGCCGCAGACGAGGCGGAGAAGAAGGGTTACGATCAGACACTGTGGCTTGACGCCGCCGAAAACAAATATATGGAAGAAGTCGGTTCGATGAATATATTCTTCGTTATAAACGGTAAAGTCGTTACCCCGAAACTCGGCGGTTCGATACTTCCGGGCATCACGCGCAGAAGCGCTATTGAGCTGCTCAAAGCGCGCGGCTATGACGTAGAGGAGCGTCTTGTGTCCGTCGCCGAGGTTGTGGACGCGGCAGAAAACGGTACGCTTGACGAGATATTCGGCACCGGTACGGCGGCCGTAGTGTCGCCGGTAGGCGAATTCGGCTTTGACGGCAAAGACTATAAAGTGGGCGACGGCAAGCTCGGCAGAATAACCAAATACGTCTACGACGAACTGACCGGCATCCAGACGGGAGCAAAACCTGACGAATTCGGTTGGGTGGAGCGTATCATATAATAATGAACCCATATGACGGCAGTATTATGACTGACATAACACAAGGAGTAGCATGAAAAAAGACACACAATGCGTGCGCGCGGGATACACTCCGGGTAACGGAGAGCCGCGTCAGCTTCCTATAATACAGTCCACCACTTTCCGCTATACGACGAGCGAGGAAATGGGTGCGCTGTTCGATCTCGAAAAATCGGGGTATTTCTATACCCGTTTGCAGAATCCCACGAACGACAATGTTGCGGCCCGTATTACGGCGCTCGAAGGAGGAGTTGCGGGGATGCTCACGAGTTCGGGTCAGGCGGCGAATTTCTTTGCGGTTTTCAATATCTGCGAAGCGGGCGATCACATCGTCGCTTCTTCCACGATATACGGCGGAACGTTTAATCTCTTCGGCGTTACGATGAAGAAGATGGGTATCGGATGTACGTTTGTCGATCAGGACGCGAGCGAAGAGGAAATATCCGCGGCGTTCCGTCCGAACACCAAGTGCATGTTCGGCGAAACGGTCTCGAACCCCGGAGTAAAGGTACTGGATATAGAAAAATTCGCCCGTGTCGCGCATGCGCATGACGTGCCTCTCATAGTGGACAATACGTTTCCGACGCCTGTCGGCTGCCGTCCGTTCGAGTGGGGAGCGGATATAGTTACTCACTCGACGACTAAATATATGGACGGGCACGGCGTTTCCGTAGGGGGCGCGATAGTGGACAGCGGCAATTTCGATTTTGCGGCGCGCGGCGGCAAGTACCCCGGACTTAATACTCCCGACGAATCGTATCACGGTATCGTTTATACGGAGAAATTCGGCAAG
>CASEMM010000066.1 GCA_949289095.1 uncultured Eubacteriales bacterium
AAAACGGGCGCCGGCGGGGAACTTGTGGCGTATCTGATGAAGATAGCGGGCGCGGGGTACATAATCGAATTTGCATGCGGCGCTGCTGAGGAGGCAAAGATGCCGTCGCTTGCCGGCAGTCTGTCGCTTGCGGGGAAGATACTTCTGCTGTGCATGACGGTTCCCATGCTCGGCAAACTCGCGGACATAGTCATGGATCTGCTTGCGGGCGCGTGAGGATATATACGCATGGCGGCTGATAACGGCTATACGGAAGATATAATAGGTGCGCTGGACGGCGACGAACTTAACGGGTTGCTGGACGGACTTACCGACAGGCAGAGCGAGCTGTTCGGCGGCAGAGATTTTATCTCGGTGCTGCGCGGTGTGCTGTCCGGAGAGCTGGGACTGAATTTTTCGGGGGTGACTGAATTTATTTTCGGCGTTCTCGGCAGCAGTCTGGCGGCGCTGACGGCGCTTCTCGCAACGGTTGTGGGCGTGTCCGTAATATATTCGGCGGCAGGCGCGCTTAAAGGCGGCAGATATTCCGAGGGAGTAGAGAAAGCCGCGCATTTTGCCGCATCTGCCTGTATGGTGATAGTTACCGGGGTATCCGTGACGGCGATGTTCTCCATGTGCGCGCAGACTTTGTCTTCGATGGCGGCGCAGATAAACGTACTCGTTCCGCTGATGCTTACGCTGATAGCGGGCATGGGCGGCGGGACAAGCGCGGCAGTGTTCAGTCCGACGGTGGCTGTGATAACGGGCGGAATGTTCAATCTTATATCGTCGGTGCTTGTGCCGATGCTTGCGGCAGCGTTCGTTTTCGGGATCGTCGGAAGTATTTCGGGCGACGGCGGAATGGGGAAAATGTCGTCATTCCTGCGCAGCGCCGTAAAATGGCTGTTCGGAACCGGATTTTTCGTGCTGACCGCGGTCATGAGCATACAGGGGATAACCGCCAACGTAACTGATAATCTCGGCGTACGCGGTGCGAAATTCGCGATAGGAAAATACGTGCCCGTAATAGGCGGATATATGTCCGAAGGATTCAATCTCATGGTATCCGGCGGGATAGCGATAAAGAACGCTCTCGGTTATACGGCGCTCGTGCTGCTTCTGCTTACCGTTCTGCCCGCCGTAGTGCAGATAGCCGTGTTCTCGCTGTGTCTTAAACTGGCGGCGGCGATAGCCGAACCGTTCGGCGACAGACAGATGGGCGATATGCTGCACGGAATAAGCAAAACCGTGTCGCTTGCGGGCGGTATGATGTTCGGCGCGGGATTTCTGTATTTTGTTTTTGTACTCATACTTATGGCTGCGGGGAACATATTTTTATGACGGTATGGCTGCTCGGAGTGCTGGGTACGGGCGTGCTCGGCGCCGTGATAAATCATCTGACGTCGGGAACGCGCATGCACGGAGTTGTGCGCACGGCTTGCGTATATGCGTTTGTGCTTGCGGTGATATTTCCCGTGCCGATGCTGATTGCGGGGGATTTCGGTGCTCTGTCATGCGATTACGGCGACACGGAATACGACAAGGAGATAGCGGACGCTACGGATGAAGCGTACTTTTCTCTCGCCGCGCAGGCGCTCGACGCCGAACTTGCCGCCAACGGTTACGATACGGAAAGCGTCGTCGAGGGAACGGTGTATGCGGAAAAGGCGACGGTCACGCGGATTACGGTCATGCTTTACGGCGAGTTTGCGGACAGCTCTGCGGAGATCGTGCGCGTGGGACGGATAGCTGCCGATTATTTCGGTACGGATATATCTGCGGTGTATGTCTATGTGGGAAAAAATAAAGAATAAGGCCGCTGCGGCGGCAGGAAAACTGAAAGGCATGAAACACGTCGCGCTTGCCGTCGCGGTGGTGGCGATAGCCGTAATGCTGCTCATTTATTTCTCATCTTCCTGTTTTTCGTCGGAAAACGCAGGAATAAACGGCGACGGCGGCGAGTATGATTATTGTGCAGGCGTGGTAAAGGAGCTCGAAACCAAACTGTCCGGAACGGAGGGCGTCGGCGAAGCGTCGGTCATGATCTACTGGAAAGAGACGGTCAGTGACGACGGAGAAGTCACGTATACGCCGGAAGGAGTGATAATCATCTGCGACGGCGGCAACGATATAGCCGTCAAAATGCAGCTGATAATGTCCGTTGCGGCATATCTGGGTATAGACGAGAACAAGATCAACGTGCTTGCCAAAGGCGATTGAAACATTTTTCGGGGGTTTTAATTATGACAAGTAAGAAAAAGAAGATCATCATTCTGACGGGCATGGTAGCCCTGCTGGTGCTGACGGGCGTGCTCAACATCGTCCTCAACCTGACTGCCGACGATGCTCTCGAGGTGAGCGGCACGGACGTATATATGGATTTCTTTACGTCCTACCGCGATTATCGCGCCGAATCGAGGGAACAGACGCTGCTGTATTATGACGAACTGCTTGCGTCCGACAATCTTTCGGCGGAAGCGCGTGCAGAGGCGGAGAGCGCAAGACTGCAGCTTATGGAGGACATGGAAACGGAAACCGCGCTCGAAGGGATAATAAAGGGGCTTGGATTCGAGGACGCGATAGTCACGAGCACGACGGAAAACATCAACGTCATTGTCAAATGCGCGGAACTGACCGGTACGCAGGCGGCGCAGATAAAAGAGGTGGTGATTACGGAAACGGGTTCGTCCGCGCTCAATATCCGGATTATTCCAACGGAGTGACTGCAGGCGTGCCGAAGAGGAAAGTAACGCGTTTTCGTTGCCCGTCGGCTCTGCCGGACGGTCGCCGTTCTGCCGGCATGAAAATGCGGGTGCAATGCGAATAATTACCGTCAATGGCGTAAAAAAGATTGAAAATAGTTCGCCGCTGTGTTATACTCTTAATTACGGAGTGGCATGCGGAGAACGGTAAAACGGATCCGCACATGCCGTGCGGATCTTTTTTTCGCTTTCGGATACAAATCGAACTACGGGAGTATAAAATGAGCAGAGCGGCTGCGAGAGAAACGCTATTCAGACTGGTTTACGAATATACGGTGAGAAACGAACGCGACGATTTTACGCTTTCTCTTTGCTGCAGGGATATGAACGAGGACGATCTCGGATATCTCCGCTCCTCTTACGACGAGATTCTTGCGCATGCGGACGAGCTTGAAAAGGAGATTGCGCTGCGCAGCGACGGATTCGCTCTCGACAGAATATACAAAGTCGATCTGGCAATACTTATGGTTGCCGTTTACGAAATCATATACAGAAGCGACATTCCGCCCTCGGTCAGTGCGAACGAGGCTATATTGCTTGCGGAAAAATATTCGACGGATAAGAGTCGTTCGTTTGTCAACGGAGTGCTGGCGTCCGTCATAAAGGAGAAGAACAATGGCTGAAATCATTGACGGTAAAGCGCTTTCCGCGTCCATACGGGAAGACCTTGCTTCAGAGGCAAAGAGGTATGAGGAAAAGTACGGCAGAAAAGCGGGGCTTGCCGTTGTCAAGGTGGGACACGATCCCGCGAGCGAGGTATATGTCCGCAATAAAATAGCCGCATGCGACAGGACGGGCGTTCGTTCGTTCGCGTACGAACTGCCCGGAGACGAGAGCGAAGAGCGTTTGCTTACGCTTATCGACAAACTGAACGACGATCCCGAAGTGGACGGCATACTCGTTCAGCTGCCGCTGCCTGCGCATATAAGCGAGAAAAAGGTGCTTGCGCGCATACGCCCCGAAAAAGATGCGGACGGTTTTCACGTCGTCAATGCAGGTGGGATTATGCTCGGACTGCCGTGTACCAAGCCATGCACTCCTGCGGGAATAATAGAACTCATAAAATCGACCGGCGTGTCGATTGCCGGTAAGCATGCCGTGGTCGTGGGCAGAAGCAATATAGTGGGCAAACCGTGCGCAATGCTGCTGCTCGCCGAAAACGCGACGGTAACAGTATGCCATTCGCGCACACTGGATCTCGCTTCGTATACTCGCAGCGCCGATATACTGGTTGCGGCGGTCGGCATCGGACGGTTCATAAAAGGGGATATGATAAAGCCGGGAGCGATAGTCATAGACGTCGGGATGAACAGGGATGACGGTAAGCTTTGCGGTGACGTCGATTTCCGCGAAGCGGAAAAAGTCGCGGCGTATATTACGCCCGTACCGGGCGGAGTCGGTCCAATGACTGTAACCATGCTGCTTAAAAACACCATAGAGTCGGCATTCAGATGCAGAGAAGACTGACCGTATCGCAGCTGAACGCTTATATCTCGGGAGTGTTCGAGGATGAGTTCGTCCTTCACGACGTAGTCGTAAGAGGGGAAATATACGAACTTAAATCAGTGGGCGCGCGTACGTTTTTCACGCTTAAAGAGGGCGGCTGTACTCTCGGCTGCGTATCGTTTGCGCGCATACGCGCGGAAGTCGGAGACGATGCGGAAGTGACGGGTACGGTCACGTTTTACGCCAGAAGCGGAAGGGTGTCCTTCGTCGCGGAAAACGTTTCTTCCGTCGGGGAAGGGGATCTTCTGCTCGGACTGAAGCGTCTGCGCGAAAAACTGCGCGTCGAGGGGTTGTTCGAAAACAGACCGCCGTTGCCGTCATTTGTGAGAAAAGCCGTCGTGATAACGAGTGAATACGGAGCCGTTCTTCACGATATACTGGCTGTATGCCGCAAGAACGATCCGCACATGGACATATGTTTCTGCGACGTCCGTGTGCAGGGAACGGACAGCGCCGCAGCGATTGCGGACGCGATCGGAGACGTCAACAGAGCGTGCGCCGATGCCGACGTTATCGTACTTGCGCGCGGCGGAGGTTCTGCATCTGATCTTGCGGCATACAATGAGGAACGTGTGGCGCGCGCCGTTGCCGGCAGCCGCATTCCCGTAATAAGCGCGGTGGGTCATGAGACGGATTACACGTTGTGCGATTTGTGCGCGTCTGCGCGGGCCGGAACGCCGTCCATAGCTGCAAGCATGATTTCCGCGCCGTCCGCAGAAATGCGTATGCGTATGCTCGGTGCGGCTGCGGGGCTGACAGACGCCGTTAAAAGATTATATTTAAGTAAAAACCATCGGGTAATATATTGTGTTATGCGTGTCATAGCACTCTGTGAGCGTCTTTTGGACAGACGCGGCAGTCATGTTCTCGGCTTGCTTGCCCGTATAGGCGCGTGCGCGGAGGCAAAAGTCAATGCCGTAAGCGAACGGTTTTCGGCGGACTGCGTTGCGCTGGAAAAACTTAGTCCGCTTCGTCTGCTTTCGCAAGGATATGCAAAAGTGACGCGCGGCGGAAACGAGGTGCGGGGAGTGCGGCAGCTTGCGGCAGGAGACGAAGTCACCGTTTATATGCGCGACGGTAAGTTCGGCGCGACGGTTGCTTATTGCGAGGAGGCGGCGTATGCCGGAAAAGAAAAAAGCAAGTCTTGAAAGTAAGATAGCGGAACTCGAAAACATCATTGCCGAGCTCGACAGCGACGGCACCACGCTGGAACGCGGCATAGAGCTGTTTGAAACGGGTGTTTCTTTGACGCGCGATTGTCTTGAGGAACTCGGCAGCGGCAAGGGTAAAATAACCGAACTGAAACGCAGAATGAACGAACTCATCGAAATGCCTTTGGGCGGTGAAGAAGAGGATATGTGATTATGACATTTGCCGAAAGATACGAAACTCTGAAAAATTTGTGCGAACGGACGCTTGAAAACGTCGTTCCGGAAGGAACTCCCGCGCGGCTGGCAGAGAGTATGCGTTACGGATTGCTCGGAGGGGGTAAACGCCTGCGTCCCGTACTTTATCTTGCGGTACTCGGGTCGTACGGCAGGGCGCCGTCGGATACCGATCTCAAAGCTGCTGCGGCAATCGAGTGCGTGCATGCGTATTCGCTCATACATGACGATCTTCCCGCTATGGACAATGCGGACGCGCGCAGGGGAAAGCCCGCAAATCATAAAGTATTCGGAGAAGCGGAAGCTCTGCTTGCGGGAGACGCTCTGCTCAATCTTGCGTTTCAGCTGCTTGCCGACTGTTCTTGCGTGGACGGGCATTACGCCCGCATATTGAAGCTGCTCGCCGACTGCGCGGGATCCTGCGGAATGATAGGAGGACAGGCTCTCGAACTGGAAAGCGATTTGTCCTCTGCGGACGCGGCTCTGTTCGGCAGGATAGATGAGCTTAAAACGGGCAGACTGATCGAAGCTGCCGTGCTCGGGGGCTGTATAGCCGCGGGCAGGGATGACGAAATCGAAATATGGCGCGCGTATGCGGGTTTGTTCGGACGCGCGTTTCAGCTCCGCGACGACATACTCGATTCTGACAGCGGAGAGCGTTCGCTTGCCTCCGTGCTCGGCAACGACGCGGAACGCGAACTGGAAGAACTGTTGTTCCGCGCGGATGAAAAACTTAAACAGACCGGAGGAAATTCGGAGTTTCTGCGCGAGCTGACGAAAGCCGTGCTCGTGCGTACTTCCGACGAAATGTGATGTATCTGGAAAGTGTAAATTCTCCGTCCGATCTTAAAAAACTGACGATCGGTGAGCTCGGAATATACGCGGAAGAGGTCCGTGAATATATTGTACGGGTAACGGAAAAGCGCGGGGGGCATCTTGCGTCCAATCTCGGTGCGGTCGAACTGACGATAGCGATGCACTATGTTTTTGACTGTCCCCGCGATAAATTCATTTTCGACGTCGGGCATCAGACGTATACGCACAAGATAATAACCGGCAGGCGGGATGCGTTTACGTCGTTGCGCACCGACGGCGGTATAAGCGGATTCGAGAATATGGCGGAAAGCGAATACGACGCTTTTACGACGGGACACAGCAGTACTTCTCTGTCTGTGGGGCTCGGTTTCGCGCGTGCGCGCGATCTGTCCGGAGGGTCGTATAACGTCGTGGCTGTAATCGGCGACGGCGCGTTTACCGGCGGAATGACGTATGAGGCGCTCAACGACATAGGCGCGTCCGGTACGCGCATGATAATGATACTAAACGACAACGCCATGTCTATAACGCGGAACGTCGGCGCGATTTCCTCATATTTCGGAAAACTGCGTCTGAGCCGCAGATATAAGGTGCTGAAAACAAAATTCAAGCGCGGGATAAACGGCATACCGCTTGTAGGCGGAGTTCTCGTCCGCGCGACGGAACGGCTGAAAAAGGCGGTCAAAAAGCAGGTAATGACGGTGCGCATGTTCGAACAGCTCGGGATCAAGTATTACGGGGCTTTTGACGGTCATAACATAGGCGAACTGGTATACATACTCAATCAGGCAAAGACTTTCGGCGGTCCCGTTATTCTGCATGTCGTCACCCGTAAGGGCAGCGGACTTTATGAGGCAGAACACGACCCGGTAAAGTATCACGGCGTGACGGGTGAAAAGGAGAATATCCTCAAATTTTCGGATGTTGCGGCAGAAAAACTCGTTGCTCTCGGAGAAAAGGACGACCGCATAGTGTGCGTCAGCGCGGCAATGCTTCCGAGTACGGGGCTTTCGCCTTTCCGTGAGCGCTTTCCCGACAGATGTTACGACGTGGGCATTGCCGAGCAGCATGCGGTGGCGATGTGCGCCGGGCTTGCCGCTGCGGGTTACAAGCCGTATTTTGCGGTGTATTCCACGTTTTTGCAGCGCGGCTTTGATCAGCTTGTTCACGACGTCGGCATCAATGCTCTTCCGGTGCGCTTTCTTATCGACAGAGCGGGCGCGGCAGGTGCGGACGGAGTGACCCATCAGGGATTGTTCGATCTTTCTTATATGACTGCGATTCCGGGGATGTGCGTCATGGCGCCGAGATGCGGCAAGGATCTCGCAAAGATGATAGAGTGGTCGGCAGATCACCGAGGTCCGCTCGCAATACGCTATCCGAAAGGGTATGCCGAGTCTGCCGACGACGAACCGGCGGATATAGAATACGGCAGGTGGGAGGTGCTTTCCCGTTCGGACAACGGCGTATACGTGCTTGCCGTCGGACCCAATATGATAGAACTCGCGCGTGAAACGGATTGTACGCTTGTCAGCGCACGGTTCGTAAAACCTCTTGACACGGAGTTTCTTCGCGGCGTATGCGGCAGCGGAAATATGATTATAACGCTGGAAGAAAATATCGTCAGGGGCGGATTCGGCGAAAGCGTGCTCGACGAACTCAATCTGCTCGGAGCGGAATGTCATACCGTCAACCTCGGATTCGAAGACAGGTTTTGCGACTGCCGTTCGGTGAACGCTGCTTTTGAAGAAAACGGACTGACGTCGTCGCGGCTCAACGGGATAGTCGCGGCATTTGTCGCGTCGAAGAAAAATATGTGAAAAATATTGAAATCCCAGCGTATAAACCTTGCATAATTATAAATTTTATTGTATAATTTTACTATGCTTACAGGGATATATGCCAATCCGGACAGGGACATAGGTCTTGTTTTTACGCGCAGACTCATAGAGGAGCTGGAAAAAGCGGGCATGGATTATGTCGTTCACGATTCCGTGTGCAGCCGCCTTGGCGATGTGCGCGGTTTCGGTGATGACTGCGATCCGCGTCCGGACGTCATCGTTTCCCTCGGAGGCGACGGAACGATACTTTCGGCAATAGCTTTTGCCGCTCCCGCCGGTATACCGGTAATGGGCATAAATCTCGGCGGAATGGGATTTCTCACTGCGGTTACTGCGGATGACGATGCGGTAAGGGAGACGGTGCGCATGCTGGCAGAGCGCGATTACGCGGTCAGCAGACGCGCTATGCTGGAAGTGCGCGTGTGCGGGAACACATATTATGCCATAAACGAAGCGGTGTTTTATAAGCGGAGTCTCGGAAAGACCGTCGATGTGTCCGTGCGCGTCGGAAAATCCCATGTTGCAAACTATAAGGCGGACGGATTCATCGTAAGTACGCCGACGGGCTCGACCGGATGGGCTCTCAGTGCGGGAGGTCCGATAATTTATCCGGATATATCGTGTCTGTTGCTTCTGCCCATGAACTGTCATCAGCTTTCCGCGCGTCCGGTGATAGCGTCGGATACGGAGGCGGTGACCGTCACGGGAGGGGAATCCGGCAGTATAATAGCGGACGGAAAGGTTGTGGAAAACGATGCGGAAGAAATGACCGTGTCGATAGCTCCGTTTTCTGCGGGACTTATTACTCGCAACGATTTCGGATTTTACGGCAGACTGACGCGCAAACTCGGTCTTGCGAAGTGACGGGGAGGGAAAATGGCTCGTAACGGAAGACATGTCAAAATTCTTGAAATAATAGCGGAAAAGCCTATCGAAACGCAGGAAGAGCTTGCGGGTGCGCTTGTTGCGGAGGGATTCAATGTTACGCAGGCGACCGTTTCCCGCGATATAAAAGAACTCGGGCTTATCAAGATAAACGACGGCGGGCGGCAGCGATACGTCCGCGAAGGCGGTAAGGAAAAGAATTTTCTGTCCAATATCGCGAATATATACCGTAACGCGGTGCTGTCGATAACGTCAGCCCAGAATCTCGTCGTAATCAGAACCGTGCCCGGCGGAGCTTCTACCGTCGGAATGAACATAGACCGGCTCGGCGATCCCGACGTTCTGGGATGTGTTGCGGGCGACGATACGGTGCTTGTCGTGACCGCGTCAGCGCGCGATGCCGAGAAAACTGCGGAGAAACTCCGGGAGATGCTTTGATATGCTCGAACGCATACGGATAAAAAATCTCGCTCTCGTGCGAGAAGCCGAACTCGGTTTTTCGGACAGGCTGAATGTGCTGACGGGCGAAACAGGTGCAGGAAAATCCATTATAGTCGACGCGCTCATGCTGCTTATGGGCGGTAAATACGACCGTACCATGTTGAGTTACGGAGCGGACGGCGGATACGTCGAGGGCGTATTCGTCTTTTCTTCCCCGCAAAAAACAGCGTTTCTCGATGAATACGGCATAGATTCGGAGGATGAGATCGTAGTCCTGCGCAGGTTTTATGCCGACGGCAAGAACGACGTGCGCATCAACGGACGTACCGTGACGGTAAAAATGCTGCGTTCCGTAATGAACAGGTTTGTGGACATTTGCGGACAGAACGAGTATCAGGTACTCGGCAACAAGAGCGAGCACTGCGCCATACTCGATGCTTACGCGGGCGAGGAGGTATCGTCGCTGATTGCGTCGCTCGTGGCGAAATACGCCGAGTATAACGATATCCGCGCGGCGGCGCAGCGTTTGGGTGATTCTGCGCGCCGCTTGCAGCGCATGGACATGCTGTCCTATCAGATAAACGAAATAGAACGAGCTGCCGTAAAGAGCGGAGAAGAGGACGAACTGCTTGAATTTCGCAGCCGTGCGATGCACGCGGAGAAAATCAGAGACGCTCTCCGGGAAGCGACGGAAGCGCTGTCCGGAGAAAACCGTGCGCTTGACGGAATGTATGCCGCGACGCGCGCAATTTCTTCCGTAACGTCATTTTCCGAGGAGTACAAATCGCTTGCCGAACGTCTCGGCAGTCTTGCCGTGGAAGCGGAGGATATATCTCAGACGATCGACGGATATTTGTCAGAGGTCGATCTGGATGAGAACGATATCGAAGAGGCGGAAAACAGACTTTCCGTTCTGCGCACGCTCAAGCGCAAATACGGCGATCTCGATTCGTTGCCGGAGCTGCTTGCCAAACTCAATTCCGAGTATGCGCAGCTTGCGGACGGCGACGAAGAATACGCGCGGCTGAAAGGCGAGGAATCGCGGCTGCTCGGCGAATGTTACGATTTGTGCGTAAAATTGTCCGGATTGCGCAAAGAGGCCGCGAAGCGTCTGGAAAAGGATGTCAAAGCTGAACTTGCCGGATTGGGAATGGGCAATTCCGAATTTACCGTTGCGTTCGGCGCGCTCCCGGACAGGGAATGTTTTGCGGATGCTTTCGGTGCGCGCGGCGCCGATGATGTCGAATTTCTGCTTTCTCCTAATCCCGGACAGCCCATGCTTCCTCTCGTAAAGATAATATCCGGAGGGGAGATGTCGCGCTTTATGCTTGCGCTGAAGGTTATAACCGGCAGATACGGCGGCGTGGATACGATGATTTTCGATGAAATAGATACGGGTATAAGCGGTAAAACGGGACTCGAAGTTGCCGAAAAACTCGCGTGTATATCGCGTTCGGCTCAGGTGCTTTGCGTTACGCATCTGCCGCAGATCGCATCTATGGCGGACTGTCAGTATTTCATAGAAAAAACGACGGACGGCGTTACTACGAATTCTGCTGTACGTAAACTCGATCGTGCGGGTATGATAGACGAAATATCCCGTCTTTCGGGCGCCGACGGAGTGAGCGCAAACGCAAAGCGGGCGGCAGAGGAGCTGAAAAACTGGAGCGACGAATATAAGGCAGGATTGTGAGAAAGCCGCGATCGTAAGAAAATCATAAAGGCGGCGGAGCGAAACGCTCCGCCGCCTGAAAACCGACATGCTGTTTGTGAGAAAAGTTTTATCGGAATCCGGCGGGAAAATTTTCCCGCCGGATCGTTTGTTCTCAGACCGAAGCCGTTGTCTGATCGCCCGTGATTATTTTTATATAGTCGAGCTCGCCGGTAAAGGTATAATTGTAATTTTCATCTGAAGTATTGTGGTAATTCGATCCGAGCAGATGCGTGAGCGTTATGTCGGAATCCCATGGAAGCTCGCCCTCTTTGCTGCCGTCCATGCTGAGCGTCAGTTTATGCGCGGACGGATCGTATGAGAGTTTCCATGTGTGTTCCGAATATTGATCATCAAGGTTTATATATGAGGAATTGAACTTTGCCTTGACGTTGTTAGCCGTTCCGTTGCTGACATATATTCCGTTTGATTCCTGAAACGTTATGAACGTGTTCTGCCCGTTCGACAGAAGAACGCTCGCATGTCCGTT
>CASEMM010000067.1 GCA_949289095.1 uncultured Eubacteriales bacterium
ATGCTCGCCGAGCTCAAAGACGCGGAAGAGAAAGTCGGACGGCTGAGTGAAAGCGGAGTCGCGTATAAAAACACGCGCGAGGGCAAGCGGTACAGGCGAAACGTCATAATAGTGGCGGCGGCGATAGGCATGGCGGCGTGCGTAGTGGTAGGTCTTCTTGCGGGACTGCTTCCCAAAGCCGTCGGCAACGCGCTTTCGGGCGACGCGCAGTCAACGCCGGGCGGCACGGTAACGCCGCAAGCGCACGTCTGCGAGAGCGTTTGTCCCGTGTGCGGGCTTTGCACGGATATGCAGTGCGAAGACGAGGCGTGCCGCGTCAAGTGCGGCAGCGGTTGCGAAGAGTATACCTTGTTGGAAGCGGAAAACGCCGAAAACCTTGCGGACGGCAGTTTCGGCACCGACTTTAACAGGGAATGGGTGAACGTATCCGACGATATAACGCTCAAATTCGACTCTTCCGCCTCCTTGACGGCTACTCTCATTCTCGAAATGCGGGGAGGAGAGGAGGAAAGCAGACTTTCGGACAGCTACTACATAGAGCTTAACGGCGAGCCTTTCGATACACGGGCGATCGTTCCGTCCTCCGAGAGCGGGTTCGTTCAGATCAATCTCGGTTGCGTTCCCGTCAGGTACGGCGAAAACTCCGTATATCTCCTCCACTACGACAATACGCCCGTGTTCGGCATGGACGACGCGAAAGTGATGTATTCCTCCGCTGCGGTAAGCGAAGTAGTCCACGTCTGCGAGAGCGCCTGCCCCGAGTGCGGCGGTTGCCGCGACGCGGAATGCACCGATTTCGCATGCGCGGATAAGTGCGGCGATTACGCGACGCAGACTACGTATAAGGCAAAGGACTATGCGGTGCTCGGCGGATGCACGGTCAACTCGGACGGCGTCGTGGGCGGTCTGTCCCAAAATGCGGATAAGACGATTTCGTTTACAGTAACGTCGGATAAAGAGCAGCCCGCGGGGCTTACCGTTGCGCTCACCAAGAACAACTACTATGGAAGTGTAATGCCGTTCAGTAAGTTTATGACAGTCGAGGTAAACGGCGAACCGTTCTTCACACGGGCTATAATTTCCAGAAACGACGTGACAAACTGGGCGGAGTCGTTTGAGATATTCCTCGGCTGCATACGGCTTAAACGCGGCGAAAACACAATACTGTTCACCACGACGGGCTCGGAAGGCCGCAATTTCGACTACATCAAGCTGGGTACGGACAGAAGAGAAGCGGAGATCCGTTGCAACGCCGCCGACGCGGTACTGACGGCGGGCTCGTATATGCCGAAACTCAATGACGATCACCGCGACATTCTCGAAAGCATAAACGGCAACAAGGGCGCGACGTTCTCGCTCTCCTTCCGTTCGGGCAAAGAAATGAGCAGGCTGATGTATATCGCGCTCACCAAGCGCGGCGACTCGACGGCTCCCGTTTCCGACTTCCTCGACATAACGATAAACGGTGAAAAGTACGTCACTTCCGCGATAATGCCCAAAAACAACGCCAGCGACTGGTGGACGACGAGCGAGATCTGTTTGGGCGCGGTGGATATCCGAAAGGGCATCAACGTGGTGACGTTCACCGTCGTCAGTGACGATAACGGCATCGGGCGCAACTTCGGCTACATACGTTTCGGCACGGACGCTCCCGATAAGTACCGCGCACCCGAGGCGTACTGCACCGCGGGAACGTACCCGGACGGCACTGTCGGTATGCCGAACAGCTACGAAAATCCCGACTTCCTCGGCGGCATAAACCAGAACAAGGGAGCGACGATAACGTTCAACGTTATCTCTGCGGAGGACTGCGATAAATTCTTCTACGCCGCGCTCACTCAGCGCAACGAAGTGCGCAGATTCTCCGAATTCATGAGCATAACGGTAAACGGCAAGATTTACACGACGGATGCGGATATGCTCAACAACGGTTCGAGCTGGTTCACTTCGCAGGAAGTGTTCCTCGGTTCGGTGCACCTTAACGCGGGACTGAACACGATCACGTTCACGGTAGTGACGGACGCCGACGTCGGGCGCAACTTCGAGTACATTCGCTTCGAGTGATG
>CASEMM010000068.1 GCA_949289095.1 uncultured Eubacteriales bacterium
CAGAATGGATACGAACGCCGCGGGGTACCCCAACTACGGCGACAGACTGGGCATTTATCCGGCGGACGGTACGACGGTAGTACTTTCGAATCACGAGGAGGAATAAAGGAGAAACGCATAAATGATATCCGGTAAGAGAAAATTTTCCCTTAAAGTAACGGCTTTGCTGCTCGCCGCAGTGCTTGTCATCGCGTGCACCGTCGGCGCGGCTGCCTGCGGAGAAGATGCGCCGACGGACGTCGTGCTCCGAAGCGGAGAAACGGCGTTCGGCAGCAGGACGCAGGTCGTCGAATCCGCGGAGCCGACGGGCGAAACGACGATAAAACTCATACGCGGCCGCGACGTGATAAGCAGCGGAAACGGCAGCGCGGCATATACGGGCGCGCTGGAAAGCGGCGACATAATCGAAGTGACGTGCGACCGCAGATATATCGTGATCGATCTGTTCGACGCGCTCGGAGAGCAGCTCGTATATTCGGAGAGCGGTCAGTTCACGTTCCGCATACCGTCGGACGGCGGAATATATGAGAGCGGCGCTTTCGGAGGCAGTTCGCATACGTTCACGGCGCGCGCCGCAACGGATGCGGAGGTGACGTCCGCAGCCCGTAATCTTGCGGAAAACCCGTACGACCGGGCGTATACCGACGAGATAAACGACTACGACGCCGCATATCTCGGCGGAGCGTATCTCGATTCCGCATCGGTATACGAGAGTGCGGTGGCGGCGTATCCGCACGCGTATGCAAACCGCGTGACGCGCGGCGAAGCGCAGTTCTACGCACGCAACGCGATAGACGGAGTGACGGAAAGCGACGGGCACGGAGAATATCCCTATCAGTCGTGGGGGTACGACCAGAAGGATGACGCGGAATACGTCGTATATTTCGGCAGAGACGTCATGCTGACGGAACTCGCATTCGTGCTCCGCGCGGATTTCTCGGGCAGTACGCCTCACGACACCTGCTGGCAGAGCGCGGTCGTCGAGTTCTCCGACGGCACGACAATGAACGTAAACTTCAAAAAGACGGGCGGTCGGCAGGCGTTTGAAATAGACGGCGGCAAGATGACCAATTACGTCCGCGTGCGCGGCATGCAGACGACGGACGACGGTTCGCAGGGATATGCCGCACTCACCGAGCTGGAAGCGATCGGCACGGAAGTCGCGTCCTCCAACCCCGCGGCTGCGCGCACGACGGTGACGCCGCTGTTCGGCGGAAAGGAGCAGGGTAAGTTCGTCACGGACGATTACACCGTTGCCGGCATAAAAGCTACGATGGACAAGGCGGACGAGTGGTTCCTCGACGTCACGAAGGACGGCGATTACAAGCAGCCCGATTCTACATGGTCTGCGTCCAATCCCGATAAAAATCTGATGACCGTGCGCATAGACGACGACAACTGGAAAGACGCGGTCTACTATTCCGGCAAGTCCGAAGCGCTCATGGTCACGGGCGATCTCGATTATTACTACTTCCTCCGTTCCGTTGCCGATGACTTCGGCTGGACGAGTCACGGCGGCAGACATACGCCGCACGCCGATCACTATCAGATAGGCGAAACGTATCTCATGCTTGCCGATCTCAAGGGTGCGGAATACAAAATTGCCGATACCCTTGACAGCGCGCTGTATAATATCAACCGCCCCGACGACGAATGGCCGGATTACGGCGATGTGTATAACGACAGGAACAAGGGCGAATGGCAGAATCTCGGTTTCTGGTGGTGCGACGCGCTGTATATGGCGATGAACAGCTATACCCTCGCATCGCGGCTGACGGGCGATTCCAAATACGTCGAAAAGGCTTACGAGGCGTATAAGTACTGGAAGGGCAGGCTGTATAACGAGGATTACGATCTCTGGTACAGGGACAAGAGCCAGCTGCCGGATAAAATAACGACGGGGCACACCGATCCGGATACGGGAGAGGATTATCCCGTGTTCTGGTCGCGCGGCAACGCATGGGTGCTTGCGGCGCTCGCAAAACAGCTGGAGTACCTCGACGAAAACGAGTATCCCGATATATATGCGACGTATAAGGCCGATTATATCGAACTTGCCGGAAGCATACTGAAATATCAGCGCGACGACGGCACCTGGAACGCGTCCATCGTCGATCCCGATTACTACGGCGGCACGGAAACGACGGGAACGTGCGGATTCATATACGCATACTGCGTCGGGCTTTCCCTCGGCATTCTGGACGGCGCGGAGTATTATCCCGCGGTTAAAAAGGCTTACGACTGCGTGACGACGAAGTGCATGTTCGAAAGCGGTCAGGTAGGTTATATGCAGACGACGGGTTATCAGCCCGCAAACTATCGCAGCGAGGAGTTCAGCAAGGAAATCACTCACGAGTTCGGCATGGGACTGTTCATGCTCGCATGCTCGGGAATGATGCGCATCTGCTCGGACTATTCCGCACCCGCGATAGCCGTCCCCGCGGACGCTCCCGCGTCGTTGTGACGCAGAATAAACGGTTTCGGTTGACGCGCCCCGGAAACAGAACGGTTTCCGGGGCGCATTTTTATGCGGCAAGCGTATAATATGCCTTATTACCGCAAAAAATGTCGGTATTGTTCATATTTTTATTCCGCCCTTAATTGACAAATGTCTTTGCTTATGGTAATATATACGCAAGATTTCAGTACCCGCGCATAGGGAAAGGAACGGATTGTATGTCCGGAGAAACGAAGAAAAACGGCATGCTGTCGCACGCAAAACTCATTCAGCGCATAGTCGGCGCGGTCATAACCGTGCTGGGCGCGGTGCTGTTCGTCATCGGACTCGTGTTCCTCAAAAACGAAACGCCGTATTGGTTCGTCATGTTCATAGGGCTGTCCGTCGCGGTGACGGGTGCGTTTTTGTTCGTGTTCGGTTTCCAGCGCGAAAACGCGAAATACGTAATGACGGATCATCTCGGCGAATCCGAATACGCTCCGTCCGCATCCGACGAGAGCGCGCCGTCCGCCGTCATCGCGTGCGAATGCGGCGAGATCAATCCCGCAGAAAGTCTGTTCTGCAAGAAGTGCGGCAGAAGTCTGCGCAGGACGTGCGGCAAGTGCGGAGCGTCTGTCCCGTCGGATGCCGTTTTCTGCGACAAGTGCGGCGAGAAACTCGTAAGCGAAAAATAAAACACGGCGGCGCAGCGCGGCAGACGCGCACGCCGCTTTTGATATTCATACGGAGGAAAAAGCATGGAGGGCAAGACTTATCACGTTTCGCCGCGCGCGGACGGCAGATGGCAGGTGAAAGCGGCTAAGGCGGAAAAGGCGCTTAAAATATTCATGACGCAGAAGGAAGCCATAGAATACGCAAAGAAGATAG
>CASEMM010000069.1 GCA_949289095.1 uncultured Eubacteriales bacterium
GACGTCGTGCAGCTATACGCCACCCCGCCGTATAAGACGAACGGCATCGAAAAGGCGCACATGAATCTCGTCGCGTTCGCCAAGACGGTGGAACTCGATCCCGGCGAATCGCAGTATCTGACGCTCACGTTCACGCCTTACGATATGGCGTCGTATGACGCGTACGACAGAAACCACAACCGTTTCAAAGGATACGAGCTGGACGGCGGGGAATATACGATCTCGCTCGCGCGCAACTCGCACGAAGTCGTGAGTACGTTCTCGTATACCCTCGATAAATCGATGAAATTCCGCAACGATCCCGTCACGACCGAACAGGTGGTCAACCGCTTCACGGGCACGGCGGCATACGGCGGAGCGGCGATAGACGCAAAAGACGCCAATCCCGATCTCACGTATCTGACGCGTGCGGACTTCGCAGCGACTTTCCCGACGGGATACTTTTCGACGTCCAACAAAGCCATGACGGAAACTTACGAGGAGATCACGCAGGAATACGGCGTTTCCGAGGACGCGGGACTGCGGCTGTACACGTCTGCGGACGGCGGCGAACTTTCGCTCGGCGAGCTCAACGAGCCGCAGGGCGTCATACGCAACGAAGAGCTCATGATGGCGCTCGGCGAGGACTACGAGAACCCGCAGTGGGATACGCTGCTCTCGCAGATGTCCGTAAGCGAGATGGTCAAGCTCGTCGTGCTCGGCGGCTATCACACCGAGGCAATCGAATCGGTAGGTAAGATATGGCTGCGCGAAAACGACGGACCGATGGGTCTGACGCGCAGCAACGCAAGCCCCAACGAAGTGACTAACTGGACGTGGTATCCCATGGTGGGAGTGCTTGCGGCAAGCTGGAACTCGCGGCTGGCGTTCCGCTTCGGCAACGTTGTTTCCGCAGAAGCCAATTACACCGGCGTTCACGGCTGGTACGCGCCCGGATTCAACCTCATACGTTCGCCTTACGGCGGCAGAAACAACGAGTATTACGCCGAAGACCCCGTGTTCAGCGGACGGTTCGGCATGGAAACGGTGCGCGGCGCGCTCGCAAACGGCGTATCATGCTACATAAAACACTTCGTGGTAAACGAAACGGAAACCAACCGCAGCGGACTTTATACCTGGCTGACCGAGCAGAATCTGCGCGAGAACTACATGAAGCCGTTCGAGATAGCCGTCAAAGAGGGCGGCGCGAACGGTATGATGTCCTCGTTCAACAGATTGGGTTCGGGTTGGACGGGCGCCAACCGCGCGCTGCTTACCGATGTGCTCCGCACCGAATGGGGATTTCGCGGCGCGGTCATAACCGACTGGGCGGGCTCGGCTACGGGACTGATGAGCGGAAACAAGGGACTGCGTGCCGGCAACGACCTGTGGCTGACCGGCACGGGCGCGGAGAGCTATGATTTCGATCCTGACGACGTGTCCACGCGCGGCTATCTCCGTCAGGCGTGCAAGAACATACTCTTCCAGCTGTGCAACACGTTCTACAAGCAGCAGACGCACGAGGCTGCGGACGACGAGTATATCGTCAGCGTGGGCGTTCTGGACGTAAACCGCCCGTTCCCCTCCTGGATATTCCTGCTCATCGGAATAGACGTAGTAGTGCTTGCCGCGATAACCGTGGGTTGCGTGTTCCTGTTCCGCCGTAAACGCGGCGTAAAAGTGGTAAATCACCCGGACGGCGGCAATGGCGGCGAAAAACTCCCGTAAAAGGGGAGCGTCGCGCCGTGCGCGCGGCAGAGTCTCGTAACGGCGCGTCCGCCGACTCGGTTTCGGAAAAAATGAGTCCTTGACGCTTCTCGGGTAAACCGCATTTCGGCAAGCGGCCGAACCTGCCGGAAGCGGAACGATTGCACGGACGATCGTTCCGAAAGCTGAAAACGCAAAAAACAAAAACGCTTCCTCGCGGCAAACATGCCGCGAGGAAGCTGTGTTTTTCGGATTTTACCATCCGTTTATATCTCGGTTTTGCGGCGAACGGCGGAACGCCTTGCCTGCGAAGAGGAACACATCGGCTTTCTTCCGCTTCCGGCGTTCGCCCTGCCGGAGGACCCGACGGCGCAGCGTTTCTTCCGCGCGGTCAGTTTACTATGGCGACGCCCTTTTTGCGGTAAGGGGCTATGACGTCGTCGGGGGCGTCGGTGACGATGGTGTCGTAGTCGGCGAGGGACGCCGTACGGTAAGAACCGGGCTGACCGAACTTCGTGCCGTCCACGACGAGCATGCGGCGCGTTGCCTGTCCGAACATCAGCTGTTTTATCTGCGCCGTTTCGAGGGAGTGCTCGTAGGTGCCGTCCTCGTCCACCGCTGCCGCGGACACGAGCGCGAGATCCACGCGCAGATTGCGAAGAGTGTTGCACGTCAGTCCGCCCGTCACGGAGTTGGTGTTGTAGTGCACGACGCCGCCCGGCATGATGAGGTTGACGTTCTGTTTCTGCGTCAGCCGCATGGCTATCTGCAAGCCGTTGGTTATCACGGTTCTGTTTTCGAGATTGAGTTTTTCGGCGAGGATCAGACAGGTGGAGGAGTTGTCTATGAACACGCTCTGGAACCCGGCGGTGTACGGCAGCGCTTTCCGTGCAGCCTCTTCCTTTTCGCGCGCGTTTTTCTCCCGCCGCACGAATATCGATACCTCGTTCGCCGTTTCGCGCAGGAGCGCGCCGCCGTGGCTGCGCACGATAAGTCCGAGTTTCTGCATCTCCTTCAGATCCCGCCTTATGGTTGCGCTGCTGACGTAAAGGAATTTCGCAAGTTCGTCCACCGTCGCCTTGCGGTTGTTTTTCAGATAGTCGAAAATCAGATTGTATCTTTCGTTTGAGAACATATGAAACGATAACTCCCTGCGCGTTATTGAGCATATTTTATCATACGGCAGCGCGATTGTCAACGTTCTGTTCAATTCTGAAAATAAACAGGCAGCCGCGCGCATGTGCAATACACATTAAAGCGCGTTTGTGCGGCGGGCGCGTACTGTCAGACGCCGGGCGCGGATATCGTCCGCATGCGGAAAGAACGGCGCGTTTTCGTCTTTATGCGCTGTCGGCGCGGCTGCGTGTTTCGGATTGTTTATGCGCGGGAGACGTGATTTTTGTGCATATTTGACAAAATTGCAATCAATTTACGAAAGTCTATGGACAAACGCGCAAAAAGATGATAATCTTATTCTGTCAGACGGCGGACCGCCGTAACTCCGGACTGGCGCCGCGTGTGCGGCAAAGGGGATGATGACATGCTGGAAATAACGAATCTGACGATAGAAAACGCGACGGCAGGCTGCGTTACGGACAGTGCGCGCCCCCGCTTTTCTTTTGCTCTCCGCTCGGACGGCAAAAACGTGGTTCTCGCAAAAGCGAAAATAACGGTGCTGCGCGGCGGGGAAACGACGTATGAGACGGTGACGGACGCGCAGCGCGCGACATATGCCGGCAAGCCTCTCGAACCGTTTACGGAATATACCGTGCGCGTAGAGGCGGAAGACAGCCGCGGCGAGCGCGCGGCGGGCGAAGCGACGTTCGAAACGGGGCGCATGGGCATGCCGTGGAAGGCGGTGTGGATAAGCGATCCGGCGTATAAATTCACCGAAAAGCGCGTGTCTCCCGTTCCGATGGAGTTTTTCCGTTCGTTTACGCTCGGAGAAATGCCGTCGGACGCGAAAGTCCGCGTTACCGCAATGGGGATATTCGAACTTAAAGTAAACGGCGTAAAGGCGGGAGAGGACTGTCTCGCGCCCGGATTTACTTCTTATAAGACCCGTCTGCAATACATGACGTACGACGTCACGGATCTTCTCCGCATCGGCGGGAACGAACTGAATGCGGTCGTCGGAGGCGGATGGGCGGTAGGTTCGTTCGTGTTTACGCGCAGGAACAGAATAACCGCCGACAGGCAGGCGCTTCTTCTCGAACTGACGATGAGATACGCGGACGGCAGGGAAGAGACGATCGGAACGGACGGCAGCTGGCAGGTGACGGAAAGCGGCGCGTACCGCATGGCGGACATATACGACGGCGAAACGTACGACGCGTCCGTCGATTATTCGAAGATAGTCCGTCGCTCCGCCGCTCCCGAAAAGCTGCGCGTTTCTCCTGCGATTATCGCCGCGTACGGACCGCCCGTCCGCAGACACGGCGAAATTGCGCCCGTTTCGGTCACGAGATCCCCGGACGGCGAACTCATATACGATTTCGGCGTAAATTTCGCGGGCGTGATACGCGCCGTCATAAAGAACGCGCCGAAGGGCAGGATGATAACGTTCCGCCACGCGGAAGTGCTTAAAAGCGACGGCAGCCTGAACACCGCGCCTCTCCGCAGCGCAAAGGCGACGGCTACGTATATATGCGGAGGGGCGGAACGCGAGGAATACACCCCGCGGCTGACGTATATGGGCTTCCGCTATGCGGGCGTGAGCGGCATAGAGGCGGACGAGCTCGAACTGACGGCGTGCGCGGTATATTCGGACATCGCGCATACGGGATCGTTCTCCTGCTCCGACGAGCGAATAAACGCGTTGCAGGCGAACATACTGCGCAGCGCGCGCTCCAATTTCGTGGACATTCCCACCGACTGCCCGCAGCGCGACGAGCGCATGGGCTGGACGGGCGACATAAACGTTTTCGCACAGACGGCGATATGCAATTTCGGCATGGACGCGTTCCTCGAAAAGTGGCTGCTCGACGTCAGAGCCGAACAGCGCCGCGGCGGCGGAATACCCAACGCCGTGCCCGTGCAGGGATACGGATTCCCCGCGACCATGCCCGTCATGGCGGTGGACTTCTGGGGCGACGCGTGCGTGACGGTGCCGTGGGCGCTTTACCGCGCGGGCGGGGATAAGAGCATTCTCGCCGGGATGTATCCGACGATGAAGAAGTACGTCAAAGCGTGCCGCTTCTGGGCGGGGTTCGGCTTCGGCAAGAAGAGATATCTATGGCACACGCCCGCCGTGCTGCATTTCGGCGACTGGGTGTGCCCCGATCTGCCGAGGATGTCGCAGTGGCAGAAGCGCAGCCGCTGGACGGCGACCGCGAGCCTTTACCGCACGTCCTCGCTTCTGGCGCGCATAGCAAAGATCCTCGGCGACGACGCGGAAGCGGAAAAACAGGCGAAGTATGCCGCGAAAGTAGCGGACGCATATATTTCGGTATTTACAGACGGCGGGGGCAGGCTTAAAAACGAATTTCAGACGGCGTACGTGCTCCCGCTGTATTTCGGAATGTTCCCCGAAGAGCAGCGCCGCGCGGCGGCGGACAATCTCGCCGCGCTTGCCGAAAAAAGCGGCTGGCGCATAGCGACGGGCTTCCCGGGAACGCCGTTCATACTGTTCGCGCTCGCCGACAACGGCAGGGCGGACGCGGCGTATAACATGCTGATGTGCGACGAGTGCCCGAGCTGGCTTTACGAAGTCAGGGCGGGCGGCACGTCGATATGGGAGCGGTGGGACGCAATCTCGCCGGACGGCGGCAATACGGGAGCGGACGACGGCACGGGCGGCATGGTGTCTTTCAATCACTATGCGTCCGGAGCGGTGGGCGACTTCTTCTACCGCCGCATAGCCGGCATAGAACCGACGGAAGCGGGGTATAAGAAATTCTCCGTACGTCCCGTGCCCGGCGGCGGACTGACGTCCGCCCGCGCGGAACTGACCTGCCCGTACGGCAGAATAAGCTCCGAATGGAGTATAAGCGGCGGCAAATTCACGCTCCGCGTGAGCGTACCCGTTTCGACGGAATGCACGGTGACGCTTCCGTCGGGCAGGACGGAAAGGACGGGCAGCGGCGATTACGAGTTTTCGGAGGCGTTATGAGATATCTCGCCGTGGACATAGGCGCGTCGTCCGGACGGCACATCGTTGCGGAGATAAAGGACGGCAGGCTCGTACTGACGGAAGCGTACCGCTTTCCGAACGGACCGAAGGCGACTGCCGACGGACTCGTGTGGGATGCGGACGCGCTGCTGTCGCACATAATAAACGGACTTAAAATCGCGGGCGAAAAGGGGCTGCGCCCCGACTGCGTCGGCATAGACACGTGGGCGGTGGATTACGTTCTGCTCGATCGTGACGGAAGGCGTATCGGTCCTGCGTACTGCTACCGCGACGAACGCGGCGGAAGGGCGGCGGAAGATCTGCATAAGATCATGCCGTTCGGGGAACTGTACCGCCGCACGGGCATACAGTATCAGCCGTTCAATACGGTGTATCAGCTGCATGCGGATAAGCTGGCGGGCAGGCTGGACGGCGCGGCGGCGATGCTCATGCTGCCCGACTGGTTCCACTACTGCCTGACGGGCAATCGCGTGCAGGAATACACCAACGCGACGAGCACGGGCATGGTGAACGTGCTGACGGGCGACTGGGACGGCGACATACTCGAAGCCGCGGGCGGCGGCAGAGGAATACTCGGCGGCATAACGCAGCCGGGAGCGAGGATAGGACGGTTTTCCGCGGATATCGCGCGTGCCGTAGGCTACGACGCGCAGGTAATGCTTCCCGCGACGCACGACACCGCGAGCGCCGTGCTTGCCGCTCCGTTAGAGAGCGGCTCGCCGTACATTTCTTCGGGAACGTGGTCGCTGCTCGGCGCGGAACGCCTCCGCGCGCATACGGACGAAGCCTCGATGAAGGGCAACTGGTCCAACGAGGGCGGCGTAAACGGCACGTTCCGCTTGCAGAAGAACATAATGGGACTGTGGATGATACAGCAGGTGCGGCACGAGCTGGACGACGCGTACACGTTCGCGCAGCTTGCCGAAACCGCGCGCGCCCATCCGACGGACAAGCGCGTGCGCGTCAACGACGAAAAATTTCTCTCTCCCGCAAGCATGCTGGACGCGATATTCTCCGAGGCGGGGAACATGGCTCTCGGCGAAACGGCGTATTGCATATTCGCCAGCCTCGCGGACTGCTATGCGGAAAGCGTGCGCGAGCTGGAACGGCTGACGGGCGAAACTTACGAAACGCTCAACATCATAGGCGGGGGCGGAAAAAATTCGCTGCTCACCGAACTGACGGCAAAGGCGACGGGCAAACGCGTGCTCGTCGGACCGACGGAAGGCACGGCGGCGGGTAACATAATAATGCAGATGACGGGCACGGGCGAACTGCACGACCTTAAAAGCGCGAGGGCGCTGATAAAGAGATCTTTCGACATTACGGAGGTGCGATAATGAGCATGCGGAAAGCGCGTTATGAGAGCGCGAAGGAAATATACGCCCGTGCGGGCGCGGATACGGAAGCGGCGATGGCCGCGCTTGCGGAAGTGCCGGTTTCCGTGCACTGCTGGCAGGGCGACGACGTGCTCGGTTTCGAGGGCGCCGGAGCGCTGACGGGCGGCATTCAGACGACGGGCAACTATCCCGGACGGGCGGCGACGCCCGGGCAGCTGATGGAGGACATCGAAAAGGCGTTCTCCCTCATGCCCGGGAAAAAACGCCTCAACCTGCACGCGAGCTATGCGATCCTCGGCGGCGACGCGGGCAAGGCGGACCGCGACGCGTATACTTACAGGTATTTCGAGCCGTGGACGGCGTTCGCAAAGCGCCTGGGACTGGACGGCATAGACTTCAACCCGACGTTTTTCGCGCATCCGAAGATGAAGAACGGGCTGACGATCTCCTCACCCGACGAGCCGACGAGAAAGTTCTGGGTGGAGCACGGCAAGCGCTCGCTGGAAATCGCGGCGGAACTGGGCAAGGCGTTCGGCAAGCCCTGTCTCGTCAACTTCTGGGCGCCCGACGGACTCAAAGACGTGCCCGCGGACAGAATGGGGCCGCGCGTGCGCATGGCGCAGTCGCTGGACGAGATCCTCACGGTATGGGACAGGAAATGGGTCATTCCCGCCGTGGAGAGCAAAGTTTTCGGCATAGGCGTTGAGAGCTACACCGTGGGCAGCAGCGAGTTCTGTCAGAACTACGCGGCGACGCGCGGCATATGCTGTCTTCTCGATAACGGACACTATCATCCCACGGAAGCGGTGAGCGACAAGATCCCGTCGCTTCTGACTTTCTACGATAAGGTTGCGCTTCACGTCACGCGGCCCGTGCGCTGGGACAGCGACCACGTCGTAACGCTGGAAGACGAGCTGAAAGAAATTGCAAGGGAGATAGTCAGAAACGACGCTCTCGGCAAGGTCATGATAGGTCTGGATTACTTCGACGCGTCCGTCAACCGTCTCGTGGCGTGGGTGACCGGTCAGCGTTCGGTGCAGAAAGCGCTGCTGTACGCGCTTCTTCTGCCGAATAAGGAGCTTGCCGCATTGCAGGACGAGGCGGACTTTACGAAACTCCTGTTCATGCAGGAACGCGTCAAAACGCTTCCTTTCGGCGACGTGTGGGAGGAATATCTCGCAAGGGCGGGAATGACGGACGATTATTATACCGAGCTTGCCGAATACGAAAAGAAAATATCGGAGGACAGGAGATAAAATGAAAGATATATTCAAAGCGCCGTTTATCGTTGAAACGGGAAAAACCGCGTCAAACATGTACCGTCTCGGCTGGGACGAGCGCAACGGCGGCAACATAAGCTATCGTATAAGCCCCGAAGAGGCGGCGGAGTATCTCGATACCGGCAAAGTCGTACGCGAGATACCCATCGGTTTCGAGGCGGCGTCTCTCGCCGGCGAGATTTTCGTCGTGACGGGTACGGGCAAGTATTTCAAGAACGTCGAGAGCGATCCCGAAACCAATCTCGGCGTGGTGCGTATCAAAGAGGACGGCAGAACGGCGGAACTGCTGTGGGGGTATAAGGACGGCGGCCGTTTCACGAGCGAATTTCCCGCGCATATGATGAGCCACATGGCGCGCCTATCCGTCGATCCGAGCAGCCGCGTCGTCATGCACTCACATCCCACCAATCTTCTCGCCATGAACTTCGTGCACGAGCTGGACGAGGCAAAGTTCACGCATACTCTCTGGGAAATGTGCACGGAGTGCATAGTGGTGTTTCCCGAAGGCGTGGGCGTGCTGCCCTGGATGCTGTGCGGCACGAACTCGATAGGCGAGGCGACGGCGGCGAAGATGAAGGACTTCCGCGTCGTCGTGTGGGCAATGCACGGCGTATACGGCGCGGGCAGGACGCCGGACGAAACCTTCGGGCTCATCGAGACCGTGGAGAAAGCGGCGCAGATATACATGCTCATAGGCGGCCGCGAGCGCATAAACACGATAAAGGACGAGGATATGGTCAAACTTGTCGAACTGTTCGGGATAAAGAATTACCGCAGGGATTTTCTCAATCTGAAATAATCCGCCGTGTTACCGCAGGAACGGGATAAAACGCATTTTCCGCTTTTCCGGAGCGAAAATTTACCGGGAAATAAAGAAAAGGTCTTGACATATTTCTACTTTTGGTTTATTATAGTTGTAACACTCTAAAAAAACCTCAAAGGAGAGAAATTGATGAAGGATTCATCTACCGCAAAGAAGTCGATTTTCGACAACCCGCTTCTGAGCACTAAGATCAAATCCGCAAACGTCAAGCCCAAGGAATTGCTGCTCGGCTATTTCATCGGGCCTTTCGGCGCGTTGCTCGCAAGCGGTATTTTCGGATCGTACCTTAACAGGTATTTTACCGACGTCCTTTTCAGAACCGACTATACGTCGGGGGTTCAGCTTTTCACTACGCTGCTCCCCCTGCTTTCGACAATACTGATTGTCGTAGGTAACCTCGTAGTCGGACAGCTTGTGGAAAGGACAAGAACCAAAGCGGGTAAAGCAAGACCCTGGATTCTGCTTTCATCCGTAGTTATGGGCGCAGCATGTATACTCATGTTCCTGATTCCGACCAATATTCCGACGGTCGGTAAGGCGATTTGGTACGCGATATCGTATAACCTGTATTATTCCGTCGCATATCCGCTGTATAACACGTCCAACTCCACCCTGATCCCCGTTTCCACGAGAAACAGCGATCAGCGCGGTCTGCTCGCATCCGCGACAAACATAGCGCACCTCGGCGTCATGGGCGCGGGTTCCATGGTGTTCCCAGTACTCGCAGGCTTCATACTGTTTAACTCAAACAACGAGCCGGTTATGTTCGCCTGGGTCATAATGTTCATCATCGTCGGTATATTCACCGCGTTCTGCACGATCATGCAGTACTACTTCACGCGTGAAAGAGTCACCGAAGAAACGATGAACATGCCCAAGGACAGCGTCAAGAAGATTTCCGTCAAGCAGCAGCTCAAAGGCGTTGCCACCGAGCCGTATTGGTGGATAATCATAATCTTCTACCTCGTGTTCCAGTTTGCGGGCGGAATGAAAAATCTTTCCATGGCGTATTTCTGCCGTTGGGTTCTCGAACCCTTCGAGGGAATGAATGCGGAAAGTTTTGCGGGTCTGTCCCAGTCCATTCTCGGAATACTCGGCGCGATCCCGATGGCGGTTGCCGTTGCGCTCGTATGGCCTCTCGCTAAAAAGTTCTCGAAACAGAAAGTCGTTATCGCAGGTATGATCATCGGCGTCGTCGGCGGCATACTCGCGTGGATCGGCGGCGAACTCCCCAATTTCCCGCTCGTTGCGGTCGGCGTTGCCGTCAAGTGCCTCGGTTCCGCTCCCGCGTGCTATATGATCCTCGCAATGATAAGCGATATGCTCGATCATATCGAAGCGAAGCGCGGCTATCGTTGCGACGGACTGACGATGTCCATTTACAGTTCGCTCATGGTCGCGTCCACTCCCGTTATGACGGGCGTATTCAACGGACTTCTCGGCGCAAGCGGTTACGGCGCTACGCTGCTTGGACAGACGGACGCAACCCTAACGGTAATCAAAGCTTCGTATGTATGGATAGAAACCATAGCATATGCGGTTTGCGGAATACTGCTTATATTCTTCAATGTTGAAAAACATCTCAAGGGTGACAGAGTCAAGATCCTCGAGCGTCAGAAAGCCGAAGCGCTTGCCGCGGGAATCGAGTGGATTCCTCCCGAGGAACGCCTTAAAATAGAAGAGGAAAAGGCGCGCATAGCTTCCGAAGAGGCGCGCGTCGCGGAACTCAGGGCGTACTGCGAGAAGAAGGGACTTTCCTTCGAAGAGGAAGAGGCGAAGTATCAGGCGAAGCAGGCGGAGAAGAAAGCCAAGGCGGACGCGAAGAAGGCAGCCAAGGCGGCAAAGAAAGGCGGCGCCCCCGCGGCGGAAGAGCCGGCGGATAAGCTGTCCGAAGCCGAAAAGGCGCTCTCCGAGAGCCTGGGCGAAGTGCCCGTTTCCTCCGATAAGGAAGTTCCGGCAAGTCAGCAGGAAGTTCCCGCGGAGAATGCGGACGAGGCGGACGCGAAAGACGAATCCGATGTTTCCGGGGAGAAGTGAGTGACCTGATCGCTCCGCTCGGCGGAAAATCAAAATCGATTTCCGATACATAAAGGAATCGGCGGCGGCAGATAATCTGCCGCCGCCGTCATGTTTTTCGCGGCGCAGCGGTTTCCGCAGGTAAACATTTCGGTGCGCGGACGGAATAACGCCCCGTTTGTCGGACGGGCGGACGGCGTCCGGATCCGCGCGTGCGGCGGGCTTTGAGCTTTTTCGGGCGGCGCAACGCGGGAATAAACAAGTCCGCCTGTCCGTAAAGCAAACGCGCCGGATACCGCGCCCCATTCGGGTTTCTTTTAAGAAAATGCGGGACGTTCTTTCGGAGAAAAGGCTGCGAGCAGGACTTTTTACAAAAAGCGGCACTGTGAAGAGCGAGTACGGTTTCCGTAAAGCGGGTTTAGTTTCTTTGCGAATGCGATCTCTCAAACGGACGGTCTGCTTCTGCGGAAAGAGCCGGGGGAAACGCCCGTGTGTCTGCGGAAGAATTTACAGAAATAATTATAATCGGGCACGCCGACGGCGGCGGCTACGTCCGTTATCGTCATGTCCGAGCTTATGAGCAGTTTACGCGCTCTGTCTATGCGTTTGCGCGCGACGTATCTTGCGATGCTCATGCCGAACGCGCCGACGGAAACCGCGTGCAGTTTGGTGCGCGACACGAAAAAACGTTTGCACAGCGTTCCCGCGGAGAGATCGCCGGCAAGATTGTCCCCGATATATTTATCCAGCCGCCTTGAAAAGTCCTCGTTTCTCCACACCGCCAGCCCGGATATTATCAGATATGCCGCGATCGCATTGAGCAGTTTTGCCGCGGCAAGTATGCGCTTTCCCGATTGCGGCACGATCTTCTCCGCCGCCGTGCGGATCTCTTCTTCCGTTCCGTAAGCGGGCGCGCATCTGCGGCATATTTCCGCAATCGCTTCGTCTCTGCCCTCTTCGGGGAGCAGATGCGCGAATATCGCGTATCCGATCACGCCTCCGTCGAGAGCAAGCGGCGTTATCGCTTCCGTCAGTCCCGCATGGCAGACGTACGCGTGCGCTTTTCCCAGCCGCTTTGCCCGCAGGCACGCTTCCCGGTCGCATGCCGCGCATGCCGACAGCCCCGTCTCGTGCGCGCGTATCATGCCGCACAGTTCGGGCGGATATTCGGGATATTCCGCCACGAGCCGGAATTCATCGTCGAACACGGATATCCTGATCCCGATCGCAACGTAAAAATCTTTCAGCTGTTCGCGCAGCGCGTTTCTGTCGAACTGTCCGGTCATAATGCCCCTCCGATGCATATTCGGTTTATCTCTGAACAATTTTACCATAATTAAACGTATTTTGTCTATACTTCACGCGCTGTCGGAGATATAATTTTAATATACGGCGCGCCGTCGGGCGGAACGACGGCGGCAGAGGAGAAACGCATGGAATTCTTCAAGGGTATCGGCAGGATACGTTACGAGGGCGCGGACAGCGGGAATCCGCTTGCATTCGGATTTTATGACCCCGAACGCGCGGTGCTCGGTAAAAAAATGAAAGAACATCTGCCGTTCGCAATGGCGTGGTGGCACAACCTGTGCGCGTGCGGAACGGATATGTTCGGGCGGGACACGGCGGATAAATCGTTCGGCGCAAAACCGGGAACGATGGAGCACGCAACGGCAAAGGCGGACGCGGGTTTCGAGTTCATGAGCAAAACGGGCATAGAGTATTTCTGTTTTCACGACGTCGATCTCGTGCCGGAAGCGGACTGTATCGCGGAAACCGAACGCCGCCTGGACGTTATGACGGATTATATTCTCGCATTGATGAAAGATACGGGAATAAAGTGCCTGTGGGGGACAGCCAATCTGTTCGGCAATCCGCGTTACATGAACGGCGCAGGCACGTCGAACAGCGCGGACGTGTATGCGTTCGCGGCGGCGCAGATAAAAAAGGCGCTGGACGTCACCGTCAGGCTGGGCGGGCGCGGCTATGTGTTCTGGGGCGGCAGAGAGGGATACGAAACGCTGCTTAATACTGACATGCGGCGCGAGCTGGACAATATGGCATACCTTATGCGCATGGCGGTCGATTACGGCAGAAGCATAGGTTTCGAGGGCGATTTCTATATCGAGCCGAAGCCGCGCGAACCGATGGCTCATCAGTACGATTTCGACGCGGCGACGGCGATAGGTTTCCTGCGCGAATACGGGCTGGACAAGGATTTCAAACTCAATATAGAGGCGAACCACGCGACGCTTGCGGGGCACACGTTCGAGCACGAACTGCGCGTCGCCGCGGTAAACGGCATGCTGGGTTCGGTGGACGCGAACCAGGGTACGGCGCATCTCGGATGGGATACGGACTGCTTTCCCTGCGACGTGCCGACGGCGACGCGCGCCATGTACGAGATACTCAGGGGCGGCGGACTGACGGGCGGATTCAACTTCGACGCAAAGACGCGACGCGCGTCCAACACGCCGGAGGACATGTTCAAGGGATATATCCTCGGCATGGATACGTTCGCGCTCGGACTTATCAAAGCCGCCGCGATCATAGAGGACGGGCGGCTGGACGCATTCGTGCGCGGCAGGTATGCGAGTTTCGGCAGCGGGATCGGAAAAAAGATAACGGACAGAAAGACGAGTCTGACCGAGCTTGCCGATTACGCGCGCTCCCTCGGCAGTCCCGGACGCCCTTCATCGGGCAACGAAGAGGGACTGGAAGAGATATTCAACAAAATACTGTATTCGTGAGAGGGGCGGGAGATGAGGGACGTTTATCTCGGCATAGACCTCGGCACGAGCGCGGTGAAAGCGCTCGCGGTACGCTCCGACGGGAGCATCGCGGGCGAAGCGAGCGAAAGCTGCGCGGTGTCGTATCCTGGAATCGGTATGTGCGAGCAGTCGCCTGCCGACTGGATCGCCGCGGCGTCGCGCGCGGTCCGTTCGCTCGGTCTCGGCAAAGGGTGCGTGCGCGGCATTGCGACAGGCGGGCAGATGCACGGTTCCGTACTGCTTGACGGGCGGGGAGAGGTAGTCCGTCCCTGCGTGCTCTGGAACGACGGTCGCGCCCGCGAGGAGACGGAATATCTGAATAACGCCGTCGGAAAGGATGCGCTCGTGCGCATGACGGGCAACGTTGCTTTCGCGGGGTTTACCGCGCCCAAGCTGATGTGGATAAAGAAACACGAACCGGAAGCGTTCGCCCGCGTGCGGACGATAATGCTGCCCAAGGATTATGCGGTATACGCGCTGACGGGGGTCATGAGCACGGATTTGTCGGACGCTTCGGGCACGCTGCTGTTCGACACGGCGCGCGGCGCGTGGTCGGAAGAGATGTGCCGCATATGCTCCGTCGGCGCGGACATGCTGCCCGAGGCGCGGCGTTCGCAGGAGATCGTCGGATATCTGTCCGACGGCGGAGCGGCTCTGCTCGGGCTGGATTCGGGCATCCCCGTATGCGCCGGAGCGGGGGACAACGCCGCGGCGGCAATCGGTACGGGAACGACGGGCGCGGGAAGCTGCAATATTTCTCTGGGCACGAGCGGAACGGTGTTCGTGTGTACGGACGGTTACGTCCCCGGCGGCGATACGCTGCACTCGTTCAGACACGCGGACGGTGGCTATCATCTCATGGGGTGTATGCTGTCCGCCGCGTCGTGCAACAAGTGGTGGACGGAGGACGTGTGCCGCACGGGCTATGAAACGGCGCAGTCCGAAATGCCCGAACCCGGCAGTGCGGGCGTGATATTCCTGCCGCACTTGACGGGGGAACGCAGTCCGCACAACGATACGGACGCGCGCAGCATGTTCGTCGGCATGCGCCCGCATACGACGCGCGGCGATATGGGGCTTGCCGTGCTCGAAGGCGTCGCGTTCGGGCTGCGCGGCATGCTGGAAGCGGCGGGAACGGAGATAAAGCATACTCGCATCTGCGGCGGCGGTGCGCGCAGCGGGCTGTGGCGCAGGGTGACGGCAAGCGTGCTCCGCACCGCCGTCGAAACGACGGCGACGGAAAACGGTCCCGCGTTCGGAGCGGCGCTGCTCGCAATGACGGGCTGCGGAGAGTACGGCAGCGTGGCGGAGGCGTGCGCCTCATGCGTGCGTGCGGGCGGCGTTACGCTGCCGGAGGCGGAGCTTGCCGACAGGTATGACGAAATATACGCCGTCTATAAGGACATTTATCCCGCGATGAAGCGGGTGTTCCGCGATATGCGCGGCATATGACGGAGGAGAGGCAATGAAAAAACAGGCATACAATCCCTATCTGCCGAGCTGGGAATACGTTCCCGACGGCGAGCCGCATAATTTCGGCGGCAGGGTATACGTTTACGGCAGTCACGACAGATTCGGCGGAAAGGCGTTCTGCATGAACGATTACGTGTGCTGGAGCGCGCCCGAAAGCGATCTTTCCGATTGGCGGTACGAAGGCGTGATATACCGCAAGAGCGCCGATCCGGATAATCCGAAGGGCAGAAAATGCCTTTACGCCCCCGACGTGTGCCGCGGCCCCGACGGGCGGTATTATCTGTATTACGCGTTCGATTTCACGGGCAGAATAGGCGTGGCGGTGTGCGATACGCCTGCGGGCAGCTATGAATTTCTCGGGCACGTTCATTATCCCGACGGCACGCCGCTCGGCAGCGCGAAAGGGGACAGGTTTCAGTTCGATCCGGGAGTATACGTCGAGGGAGAGGAC
>CASEMM010000070.1 GCA_949289095.1 uncultured Eubacteriales bacterium
ATGGCGGAGAGGGGGGGATTCGAACCCCCGGATACGTTTCCGCATCGCACGCTTTCCAAGCGTGTGCCTTCAACCACTCAACCACCTCTCCGTATGAAAATGTTCCCGCGCTTAAATCTTTCACCTGTTCGCCTGCCCCGCTCCGCGGTTTACGACGCATCGCATTTATGCGCCCTTAACGGCATTCACAGGCGTTTTATCGGCGGGCATTGATTATATTACCATATCGAAAAGCAAAAATCAAGCGTATTAGCACCGCTTTAAGCATAATTTTACGTTTCGCAATCCGGCTTTTCCCGCTTGACATATATCCGTAAAAGATATATAATTGTTAAGGTTAAAAAGCGGCAAAGGGGGAAATGCCGATCGCCGCCTTTATCCGCGTGATCGGGAACGCCGCTTTTGCATTCGTACGTAAAATACAATTTGAGAATACAGGAGGTATTTTTCCCGATGAAAAAAATCGATCTCACGAAGTACGGCATTACGGGCACGACGGAAATAGTATATAACCCGTCATACGAAATGCTGTTCGAAGAAGAGACCAAACCCGGCCTCGAGGGTTACGAAAAAGGTCAGGTCAGCGAACTCGGCGCGGTCAACGTCATGACCGGTATCTATACCGGACGTTCCCCCAAAGATAAGTTCATCGTTATGGACGAGAATTCCAAGGACACTGTCTGGTGGACGTCGGAGGGTTACAAAAACGACAATCATCCCGCTTCGCAAGAAGCATGGAAAGCGGTCAAGGAACTCGCTCAGAAGGAACTTTCGAATAAACGTCTGTTCGTCGTAGACGCGTTCTGCGGCGCAAACAAGGATACGCGCATGGCCATCCGTTTCATTATGGAAGTGGCATGGCAGGCGCATTTCGTAAAGAATATGTTCATCCGCCCCACCGAAGAAGAGCTTGAGGACTTCGAGCCCGACTTCGTCGTTTACAACGCATCCAAGGCAAAGGTTGAAAACTACAAGGAACTCGGACTTAACTCCGAAACCGCCGTCGTGTTCAACATCACCAGCCGCGAACAGGTCATACTCAACACCTGGTACGGCGGCGAGATGAAAAAGGGCATGTTCTCGATGATGAACTATTACCTTCCGCTCAAAGGCATTGCTTCCATGCACTGCTCCGCAAATACGGATATGGACGGAAAGAACACCGCAATTTTCTTCGGTCTGTCCGGAACGGGCAAAACCACCCTTTCCACCGATCCCAAGCGTCTTCTTATCGGCGACGACGAGCACGGCTGGGACGACAACGGCGTATTCAACTTCGAGGGCGGCTGCTATGCGAAAGTAATCAACCTCGACAAGGATTCCGAACCGGATATCTACAACGCAATCAAGCGCAACGCGCTTCTCGAAAACGTTACGCTCGATAAAGACGGAAAGATAGACTTCAACGACAAGAGCGTCACCGAAAACACCCGCGTTTCCTACCCCATCGATCACATCGAGAAGATAGTTCGCCCCGTTTCCGCCGCTCCCGCAGCGAAAAACGTCATCTTCCTTTCCGCTGACGCATTCGGCGTGCTGCCTCCGGTCTCCATACTCTCCCCCGAGCAGACGGAATACTATTTCCTGTCCGGTTTCACCGCAAAACTCGCGGGTACGGAACGCGGCATAACCGAGCCTACTCCGACGTTCTCGGCTTGCTTCGGTCAGGCATTCCTCGAACTGCACCCGACAAAGTATGCCGAAGAGCTTGTCAAGCGCATGAAGCAGAGCGGCGCCAAGGCGTACCTCGTCAATACCGGCTGGAACGGTACGGGCAAGCGCATCTCCATCAAGGATACGCGCGGCATCATCGACGCAATCCTCGACGGTTCGATCAACGAGTCCGAAACCAAGACCATCCCGTATTTCAACTTCGAAGTTCCCACTTCCCTTCCCGGAGTCGATCCCGCTATCCTCGATCCGCGCGACACTTATGCGGATCCCGCAGAGTGGGACAATAAAGCGAAAGACCTCGCTTCCCGCTTCCGGAAGAACTTCGTCAAATACACGAGCAACAAGGCAGGCAAAGCACTCGAACCCTTCGGTCCGCAGCTGTAAGCCGTTTTGCCATAAAGAAGTTACGCGGAGAGCGTTTTACGCTCTCCGCTTTTCATATTCTTCCGCCGCCATACCCGACAGACCGATAAATCCGAAAACCGTATGAAAAAAATACGCGCAGATCCCGGCTTTTCGTTCTTTGCACGGAACACGAGCATACGGGCTGCGTCGGCGTACGACGTTTTGCCGCAAACGCCTCAACCCATACTACTTTATCCCCTTCGCAGCCGCCGTTTACGGTACAAACACGGCGTCCGGCAATCAAACATACATCGGCATTTTACGGATTTATCCATACATAATACGGAATATATCTTGAACGTTGCATATTCGTATCGTATTATTTTCATAACCGCGGGAGCGGAATATTTTAAAAGGAGAAAACGAATGCTCAGCAAAACAAAGAAAGCGATAATGATTGCAGCGGTGTTTCTGCTCATTCTCGTGATGTCGACAGCCGTACTCGCGGCATGCGGCACGGACAACACCGAACCGTCTGACGATATCCCCGGTATCGACGAACCTACGGACGACGAAAATCCCGATTCCGGAGAAACGGATCAGGTTTACGAATACGATATAGTGGTATACGGCGATACTGCGGCCGCCGTCAGCGCCGCGGTGTCGGCGTCGCGCCTCAACGCCGAAGTTGCTCTAGTAGCGCCCGGCAGCCACCTCGGAGGTATGCTGTCCGGAGGACTCAGCCGTACGGATCTCGGAAATTCCGGCGTTATCGGCGGCATGGCGAGAGAGTTTTACAAGCGTAACGCGGTCAAAAAGGGCAAAAGCGACGGAAGCGTGGACTGGTACGCCGAACCGCATATCGCCGAAATCATTCTGCGCGAAATGATAGCCGAAACGCAGGAGGGAGATTACGGTATAGATCTGTTCGAAAACGAACGTCTGAAAGAGGAAAACGGCGTAACGAAAAACGATGCCTCCGTAACCGAAATAATCTGCGAAAGCAATAAAATCTTCCGGGCAGATCAGTTTATAGATGCGACATACGAAGGCGATCTCATGGCGCAGGCCGGAGTATCGTATACGGTCGGACGCGAATCGCAGGACACTTACAAAGAATCTCTCGCCGGCGTCGTTTCACCCGGTACGGCAGGCGCAAACAATCATAATTTTACCATCGACGTATCCGCATATGACGAAAACGAGAAACTTTATCCCGAAATCAGCAGCGAACCCATTGCAGAGGCGGGCAGCGGAGACGAAAAAGTGCAGGCGTATAATTTCAGACTCTGCGTCACGAAGAATAAAGAAAATCAGGTGCCTTTCCCGAAGCCCGAAAACTACGACCCGGACAGGTTCGCGCTGCTTGCGGAGTATGTAAACGCATGGACGGAGGAAAAAGGCGCTCCGCCCACAGCCGACGATCTGTTTCTTATCCGCGCCATAGAGGGAACGGATAAATACGACATGAACAACAAGGGTGCCTTTTCGACTGACTATATAGGCGGCAGTTACGGCTATCCGGACGGAACCTATGCGGAACGCGAAGAAATATGGCAGGATCACTACGATTATACCGCAGGACTGCTGTATTTCCTCACCCATGACGAGAGCATACCGGAAGCGACGCGCCAATCGGTCGGCGAATGGGGATTGTGCGAAGACGAATTCACGGACACGAACAACTGGCCTTTCCAGCTGTATGTGCGCGAAGGCCGCAGAATGATCGGCGAATACGTCATGACGCAGAAGGACATTGCAAAAAACAGCGGAAACAGAACAAAAACGGATTCCATAGGAATGGGTTCTTACAACAGCGATTCGCATAACGTACAGCGCTATGTGGATTCCGACGGAAACGTAAAAAACGAGGGCAATATGGAAGTGCCGGTTGCCGCTTATGAAATCCCCTACCGGATGCTCCTTCCCAAGGAAGCCGAAGCGAATAATCTGCTTGTCGCATGCACGTTCTCGGCAAGTCACGTCGCATACTCGAGTATCCGCATGGAGCCTCAGTATATGATCATCGGACAAGCCGCCGGAATCGCAATGGCTCTCGCCGTCAGAGACAATTCGCTTCCCCACGATATAGACGTAAAAGAACTGCAGTCGATCCTGATCGAAAACGGAGGCATTCTTTCAAAAAAAGAAACTCAGAATCAGAATGCCGAATTCGACATTTACGACAATAACGTACTTGTGTACGACACGTTCTCCGATTACCAAAACGGTTGGAGCATAACGACGTCGAATAAGGAATCCACCGCGATAACTCAAAACGACGATTATGTGAACATAGCCAAAACGCGGTCGGTAGCCCACAGCTTCCTCACGCGTAAAAACGTCACCATGCCGGACGGAGCGTTTGCATATGCGTTCAGAACAAAGCTCAACGCTGCGGACGACGGCGGAGACAGCGTTGCGGAATTCACGATAAGGGCTTACGATTATCAGGTCAGAGTCGTTCTGACATACGACGCCGACAATACTGCCGGCGGCACTGTTCGGGACGCATACGGCAACGAAGCGGTAAAAACGAGTACGATAGATACATCCGAATGGCACGACTATTTCGTCAAAGTAAACGATGATCATTCATACTCTCTGTATGCGGACGGAACGCTTATGTGGGAAGGTGCGGCAGCAAAAGAAGGCGGCACGGATATGATAAAAATCGGTTCGGATAACAGCGGAAACGAACCCGGTTCGGGCAAGGCGAATTTCGACGTCGAATACTTTATGCTGACGGACGATGCGGGAGAAAAAGTCAACGCCGTCGGAGGAATGTTCGTCGATGAAGCCGGCAATAAACTCACGAATATGAACGACGTTTCCGGAAAAGTCAGCTATACCGCCGTCATAGTAAACCCGTCGGCTGACAGCGAAAAAGTCAAATTGATACTTACGCTGAATAAAGACGGAGAAGTAAGCAGCACAAAAGAATCGGATACGATCGCGGTATCGCCTAACGGCGTGGTCGAAATAACCGCATTCGTAGAAGGCATAAGCGCCGACGGCAATTACACGATACGCGCGGAAGTCTATGCCGGAGAAGACGCTTCTTCGCCCGTCACGGACGGCTCGATCGAACTTGTGCATAAATAATCCTGTCATTGCGCACGGTTTTTCCGAAAAAGATAATCGGAGCGCAATACGACGGCTAACTCTTTTACGGTATGACAGATACGAGCCTGCGGCTTAAGCCGCAGGCTCGTATCTTCACTTTTCCTTGTAATAAAGCAGACAGTGACAGTAACCCTCGAAACTCGGATCCGCTATCTGATCGCGGAACTCCTTGCACATGCACTTTGTGTCGGGGGTTTTTTCGAGACGGCACGGACAGTATCCCCCGCGCGCCTTAAGTCCCTCCTGCACCGTTCTGACGATCTCTTTGTCCTCGTTTAATCTGATTTTCATCGGCGAATCTCCTCTTTTTCATGTTCGGATATTGTAACACCGCCGCACGGATTTGTCAACGGTTGCGCGACTCTTTTATCAAAACGGTTTTATCCGCCGTGATCGATTTCCACAAAAAAACGGGCGCGTACATTCACGTAACACGCCCGCCGCGGCATCATCGCCGCATCCGTCAGTTATTCGATATCTATCTTATGCGAAGAAGGAAGCTGCTTTTCCTCTTTGGGCAGCGTCACGGTAAGCACGCCGTTTTCGTACTTCGCCCTGATATCCTCCCTGCCTATATCGCCGACGTAATAGCTTCTGCTGCAAGAGAAGCTGCGCTCTCTGCGAATGTAGTTTTCCTTCCTGTCCTTCTCTTTATCGGACTTGCTCGCCGAAACGGTGATATAACCGTCCTTGAAATCTATATCGATGTCCTTCTTGTCAAGACCGGGCATCTCGATTTCCATGACGTAGCCGTCATCGGTTTCCTTGACGTCGGTACGCATATAACCGTGTCCGTGACGGGACGATCTGAACGTCGGGAACAGATCGCGCATGGCTTCGTCGAAGAAGTCGTAATCGGGAAAACCGCCGTTAAATCTCGTAAGTTCGTTTTTCATGATATTTACCTCCTTGTTCCGGATTCGGGTTGTTAGCACTTGGTTTAATTGAGTGTTAGCACTCTCATCTCGTTTCTGCTAACGTTATATACCCTTTCCGCAAAATTGTCAAGCGTTTTTGCGCAAGTTTTCAAAAAAATTTTTTTAGCCGTTTTTCAAAACGGGTATTGACAGCACGTCGTCTTTATGTTATTATACCTTATATGAAAGATAATATTAAAAAGTCCGTTGCTGCGGTCATATACGGAGT
>CASEMM010000071.1 GCA_949289095.1 uncultured Eubacteriales bacterium
GCAAAAAGGAGATATAAAATGAAAAAAATCGTTCTCACCGACAAAGCGCCCGCGCCCATAGGCCCTTACAGTCAGGGCGTAGAAACGGACGGTCTCATATTCTTCTCCGGGCAGATCGCAATAGATCCGTCCGTCGGAAAAATAACGGCAGCCGACGTCGAAGGGCAGACGCGGCAGGTGCTCTCGAATATCGGAGAACTGCTGCACGCCGTTTCCCTCACCCCCGCAGACGTCGTCAAGACCACGGTGTTCGTGCGCGACATGAGCGACTTCGCCAAGGTCAACGCGATATATGCCGAAACATTTTCGGCGCAGCCCCCCGCCCGTTCCTGCGTCGAAGTTTCCGCGCTTCCGTCGGGCGCGCTCGTGGAGATAGAAGTAATCGCGGCAAGATAAAAGACTTCGCCGCATGTCCGCGGCAAAAAGCGCCGCGCAAAAACAGACGCTTAACGCCGCCCGCAAACCGACTGTTTGCGGGCGGCGTTTCCCGTTCGGAATCAAAAAACGTACACGCCCGTCCGCGCTCTTCCCTCCCGCATAACGCATGTCCGTAAACCGATGCGGCAGCGGACGGCCGCACTGAAAACCCGCCGTCTCCGCCGCATCGCCGCCTTTCCGGTCGACGCAATGCCGCAGTCCGGCTTATGTGCGGAGCACGCCTTTCGCCGCGGCAGATAAAGCCATAAAATTTTACAATATCTTGTGCTTATACGCTTGACAAAACACAAGATATAGTGTATAAATAAAGTACTTCGCGCGACTGACGGGTAATGCGGAACGAACCGCAGGGAAACGCGGAGAGAAAGTCGCCGTACCGTCTGGGCATTCATGTCCCGGGTTTAGTGCGGCTTTTGTCATTCCATGCAGATTTCGCGTCATGCGGTTCCCCGCGCGGATATTTTTCCGGATCAGGAGCAAGATACGCAAGAAACGGAAAAATGTTGCAATAACAACATCTTTTGCCGCAGCGGCGTAATATAATGAACACTCACGGAACGCGGGTACGCAAAGGATAACGGCAAAAACGGGGCGGCACGGCGGCGGCAAACGCCGCGAAAGCGCACGGAGAGCGGACAATGAAAGGATATGTTCATTCGATGGAAAGCATGGGGACCGTGGACGGACCGGGAATCAGAACGGTATTCTTTCTGCAAGGCTGTCCGCTCCGCTGCAAATTCTGTCATAATCCCGACACGCAGGCTTTCGGCGAAGGCAAGCTCACGGATTCGTCCGAAATTGTCGCAAAAGCAAAGCGCTATATCCCCTATCACCGCGCGTCCGGCGGAGGAGTGACGTTCTCGGGCGGAGAGCCGCTCGCACAGCCGAAATTTCTCGCGGAGTGTCTGAAAGGCTGTAAAGCCGAGGGGATTCACACCTGCATAGACACGGCGGGCGCGGGCGACGGCGATTACGACGAAGTGCTCGCAAACACGGATCTCGCGCTGTGCGACATAAAGAATACGACGGAAGAGTCCTTCCGCGAACTGTGCGGCGGATCGCTCAAAAGGACGGAAGAATTCCTGCGGGCGTGCGAAAAGCACGGCGTCGACATATGGATACGGCACGTCGTCATACCGGGGATAACGGACAGCCGCGAACATCTGATCGGGCTGAAAAAATACATAAGCGCGTTCGGCGGCGTAAAACGGGTAGAGCTTCTTCCCTATCACACGCTGGGCGTGCATAAATATGCGGCTATGGGACGGATATATCCGCTTGAAGGAGTCCCGCCCATGGACGCGGCGGTTTGCAGCCGGCTGCAAAAAGAAATTTTCGAGGAGAAAGGAATATGATCAACACTTACGAAGAATGGGAGGGCTTCCGCGGAGGCAACTGGCAGAGAGGCATAGACGTCCGTTCGTTCATTCTCAAAAACTTCACGCCGTACGACGGCGACGAGAGCTTCCTCGCTCCCCCCACGGCAAAGACGAAAGCGGTCTGGAGCAAGTGCGAAAAGCTCTTGCAGGAGGAGCTTGACCGCGGCGTTTACGACATAGAGACGCATATCATCTCGGGCATAGACAACTTCGCTCCCGGTTATATAGACAGGGACAACGAGGTAATCGTCGGACTTCAGACGGACGCCCCGCTCAAACGCATAGTCAACCTCTACGGCGGCACGCGCATGGCAAAGTCCGCGCTGGAAGCATACGGCTACGAGCTTGACAAGGACATCGACGAAAAGTTCTCCGAATACCGCAAGACGCACAATCAGGGCGTGTTCGACGTATATCCGGAACGTACCCGTCTCGCTCGCCATAACGGTCTGCTCACGGGTCTGCCGGACGCTTACGGCAGAGGGCGCATAATCGGCGACTACCGCCGCGTCGCCCTTTACGGGATAGACAGGCTCGTCGAAGAAAAGAAAAAGGATCTGGAAAATCTCGACGGTACGATGACGGAAGCGCGCATACGTCTGCGCGAAGAAGTCGCCGAGCAGATACGCGCGCTCGGCAAGATCAAGAGCATGGCGGCGCGCTACGGCACAGACATCTCCCGCCCCGCGCGCGACGCGAAAGAAGCGGTGCAGTTTCTTTACTTCGCATATCTCGCGGGTACCAAGGAAAACAACGGCGCGGCGACGTCGCTCGGACGCACCTCCACTTTCCTCGACATATACATCAAGAGGGATATGGACAAGGGCATTCTCACCGAAGAGGGTGCGCAGGAGCTTATCGATCAGTTCATAATCAAACTGCGCCTCATCCGTCACCTGCGCACGCCCGAATACAACGAGCTGTTCGGCGGAGATCCGACGTGGGTCACCGAGTCCATCGGCGGCGTGACCGTAAGCGGCAAGCCTATGGTCACCAAAAATTCCTTCCGTTATCTGCACACGCTGACGAACCTCAATCCGGCGCCGGAACCAAACCTTACAGTGCTCTGGTCCGCAAAACTGCCGGCGGCGTTCAAACGATACTGCGCGAAGATGTCCGTCGCAACCGATTCGATACAGTACGAAAACGACGACGTGATGCGCCCCGTATACGGCGACGATTACGCGATCGCATGCTGCGTTTCGGCTATGAAAGTGGGCAAACAGATGCAGTTCTTCGGCGCGCGCTGCAACATCGCAAAGACGCTGCTCTATGCTATAAACGGAGGCGTGGACGAAAAATCGGGCGTTAAAGTCGTACCCGGCATCGAACCGATAACGGACGAAGTGCTGGATTACGAAAAGGTGCGCGACAACTACGTCAAAGTCATGAAATACGTCGCAGAGCTTTATACGGATACGCTCAACATAATCCACTACATGCACGACAAATACGCGTACGAGGCTGCTCAGATGGCTCTGCACGACACGGACGTGACCCGTCTGTGCGCATACGGTATCGCGGGGCTGTCCGTTGCGGCGGATTCGCTCTCCGCGATACGTTACGCGAAAGTCAGACCCGTACGCAACGACAGCGGCGTCGCAGTGGATTTCGTGACGGAGGGAGACTTCCCCAAATACGGAAACGACGACGACCGCGCGGACGACGAGGCGGTGTTCATAGTCACGACTTTTGCCGAAGAGCTTAAAAAACACAAGCTGTACCGCGACGCGAAGCATACGCTTTCCGCACTTACCATCACGTCAAACGTCATGTACGGCAAAAAAACCGGCACCACTCCCGACGGGCGCAAGATCGGCGAACCGCTCGCGCCCGGAGCGAACCCGATGCACTGCCGAGACGAGAACGGCGCTCTCGCGTCGCTCAACTCCGTCGCAAAGATCCCCTATCGCGGAGTGTGCCAGGACGGCATATCCAACACGTTCTCCATCGTGCCCAAGGCGCTCGGAAAGACGGACGAGGAGCGCTATGCCAACCTCGTCGGACTGCTCGACGGCTATTTCGCGCAAGGCGCGCACCACCTCAACGTCAACGTGCTCAACCGCGAAACGCTGATAGACGCATACAATCATCCGGAAAAATACCCCACTCTCACAATACGGGTATCCGGCTATGCGGTCAATTTCCGCCGTCTCTCGCGCGAGCAGCAGGCAGAGGTCATCAAGAGAACTTTCCACGAAAGCATGTAAAACGGAATATTACGGAACGGGCCGCGCTTTTGCGCGGCTCTTTTTGCGCGGCAAGAACTTCATCCGCAGATTCTCCGCCGCAAGCCGTTGACGAAACAAAGCGCATGTGGTATAATCGATAAAAGCGGAAAGGAGAAAAACAATGGATATAACCGGCATATTATATTATCTCGAAACCATTCTTCAGGACGAGGGCTGCGAAACGCTGATAACCGAAAACGACGATTTCCCCGTACTCAGAACGCAGCTTGAAAATCTCGGAGATATCGACGGACGCGCCATTATGGAGATAGTTGCCGCGTCGACGGTCATAAACGGCAGAGAACGCATTCTCCTGCAAACGTATACCACGTTTGCAGCGGACATAGCCGAAAATACGCTACCCTCCGCGATTGCCGGTTACAACGAGCTCAATCTCACCTGTCCTTACGGACTATACGGAGTATACACCAAACTCAGACAGGGTTACCACAAGTTCACAGATCTGCTTCCCGAAAACGAAAACGAGGCATACCGCCGCGCAGCCGAAACCGTAAATCTCGTGCGCGGACTCATCGACGCGAATTTCGCCGCTCTCATACTGATCGCAGACGGCAAACGGTGAGTATGCGGAACGACACTCCGCACGTCCGACGCTGCTCGAAGCATGCCGCCCGGCACGCATTGCGCCGAAACGCGGACGGAGCGAATACCCGCACCGATCCGGCAGCGATTGCGGGGGCTTGCGCACGGCAAATCACGGACAAACCCATAAAGCACAAAAGCGCGTACGGCATGCCGTACGCGCTTTTCTTTTTCAGGATATTCCGCTCCGCCGCGGATCAGTCGGCGTATACGCTGACCTTTTTGCGGGTCTTGTCGTAACGCTCGAATTTTACGACGCCGTCGACTTTGGAGTAAAGCGTATCGTCGCTGCCCATACCGACATTCGCGCCGGCATGGAACTTCGTTCCTCTCTGACGAACGAGAATGCTGCCCGCGCATACTTTCTCGCCCGCATATCTTTTAACGCCCAGACGCTGTGCGTTGCTGTCTCTGCCGTTCTTGGTCGAACCGCCGCCCTTCTTGTG
>CASEMM010000072.1 GCA_949289095.1 uncultured Eubacteriales bacterium
ATGATCATCTGCTTGTTCTCGGAGTTACGCCCGAAAAAGCCCCCGATAAGGAGACGGAAATAAGCATATCTTTTGAAAAAGGCATTCCGGTCGCGCTCAACGGCAAGCGGATGAAGGTCAGCGAAATAATTGCGGCGCTTAACGAGGCAGGCGGCAGAAACGGCATAGGAATCGTGGACATCGTTGAGAATCGCGTCGTAGGCATGAAATCGCGCGGAGTGTACGAGACCCCCGGCGGTACTATACTTATGGAGGCGCACGATCAGCTCGAGGAACTTATTCTCGACCGCGAAACCATGGAAATAAAGAAAGACATCGGCAATAAGCTCGCGTCCGTTGTGTATGAGGGTAAGTGGTTCACTCCTCTGCGCGAAGCACTGTGTGCGTTTGTTGACGCGACGCAGCGCTATGTCACGGGTGAAGCGAAAATGAAACTTTATAAAGGCAATATCATCCGTGCCGGTACGACTTCCCCGTATTCGCTGTATAATGAATCTCTTGCAAGCTTTACTACCGGCGATCTTTACGATCATCATGACGCAAGCGGATTTATAACGTTGTTCGGACTTTCGAGCAAGGTGCGCGGACTTAAAATGCAGAGTCTTGAAGGCAAAAACAAAAAATGAAGCTTTGGTACGGCAGATTCAGTAAAGACGTGAACGAGGCAGCGGACAGTTTCAACAGTTCGCTGTCCTTTGACAAGCGGCTGTATCGTTGCGACATCGAGGGCAGCAAAGCGCATTGTACGATGCTCGGTGAACAAGGGATAATTCCGGAACAGGATTCCGCTCTCATAGTTACGACACTGGACGAGATACTCCGTGATATCGAAAACGGCAAATTGGAAATCGAAAATGCGGAAGATATACACTCTTTTGTTGAAAACGAACTCGTTTCGCGCATAGGAACGGTCGGGAAAAAACTTCATACGGGGCGTTCGCGCAACGATCAGGTGGCTCTCGATCTGCGCATGTATCTTCGCGGCGCGGCGGATGATATAATTTCCCTGCTCCGTAATTTCGCCGTCACTCTGACGGATATTGCGGAAAAGCATCTCGGTACGGTCATGCCGGCGTTTACGCACCTTCAGAAGGCACAGCCGACGACATTGGCGCATCATCTCGCCGCATACGCGGAAATGCTTTGCCGCGATATAATGCGGTTCGAAGATGCTGAAAAACGTATAAACGTCATGCCGCTCGGCAGCGGCGCATGCACGTCCACGTCATATCCGATAAACCGCGCCCGCGTTGCCGAACTCCTCGGCTTCCCCGCCGTCACGGCAAATTCCATGGACGCCGTAAGCGACAGGGATTTCGCGCTTGATTTCCTCTACGCCTGCGCTGTCGCAATGATGCACCTTTCGAGATTGTCCGAAGAGATAATCATATGGTCGTCGGACGATTATAAGTATATAGAACTCAGTGACGGCTATTCGACGGGTTCGAGTATAATGCCCCAGAAGAAAAATCCCGATATGAACGAGCTTATCCGCGGAAAAACCGGACGCGTTTACGGCGATTTAACGGCTTTGCTTACCGTCATGAAAGGCATTCCTCTCGCATACGACAAGGATATGCAGGAGGATAAAGAGAGCGTATTCGATGCGTATGATACTCTTCGCGCAAGTCTCGTCGTGTTTGACGGACTCATGCGCGAAGCTAAGTTTAACGTTTCCCGTCTGCGCGAATGCACGGATGGCGGATTTACGAGTGCGACCGAGTGTGCCGATTATCTCGTCGGCAAAGGTGTCCCCTTCCGCGACGCTCATGCAATAGTCGGCAGACTCGTCGTGTATTGCATAGAAAACGGCAAGACTCTGCAAACTCTCGGGCTTGAAGAATATCGCAGATTCGGCGATTTCGATGAGAACATATACGATGCCATAGGCGCGGAAACGGCAATAGGACGCAGACGCGCTCCCGGTTCGCCTTCCCCCGAACGTATGACAGAAGAACTTGCGGATCTCAGAAAGCGGCTTTCGGAATAATCGTCAGGCTTTCGTTCACGCATCCGGTATCGAGCAAATCAGCCCGTCTTCTTTTCAAAGAAGGGGGCTTCCCTATTGATATGCATAATTATTTCGAACTTTGATTCATGCGTTTCGATTTTGCGAATGTTCGGCATTGACCGCTTAACACGCCCGTGTA